>NZ_JAFEVQ010000028.1:0-49466 GCF_020882855.1 Curtobacterium sp. GD1
GCCCCGCACCACGCGGTCGCACGGCTCGGGGTGACTTCCCTTGTGCGAACCCGCGCCGCACCACCGGCGCGGGTTCGCCCACCGGCAGTCACCCCGAGCCGTGCGACCGCGTGGTGCGGGGCGGCTTTGGTTGTGCGCCGCGGGCCCGGGCACGCGGCGGACGGCGGGCGCGCGCCCGGCGGCGCGCCCGACGCCCCGCGTCCGGCAGAGTGGAGCCATGACGACGACGTCGAACACGCTCACGAACCTCCGCGAGGTCGGGGGACCCGGCCTCCAGCACGGCCGCCGGCGCACGGTTCACCGGGCGAACACCGACCCGGTCGCTCCCGCCGCGTACCCGGCGGGCCTCGCCGCCGTGGTCGACCTGCGCCGCGTGGACGAGACGGACGCGGTGCCGCACCCGCTCGCCGCCACGCCCGCCTACCGCTCCGTGCCGCTCTTCGACCCGGCCTCGGCGATCGAGTCCGCCGCCGAGGCCGTCCAGCTCGAGGACCAGTACACCGACTGGCTCGACCGGCACCGCTCCGGCATCGCCGCGGCACTGCGGACGATCGCCACCGCGGACGGCGACGTGCTCGTCTGCTGCGCCGCAGGCAAGGACCGGACCGGCATCGTGAGCGCGCTCCTCGCCCGGCACTGGGGTGCCGACCTCGACGCCGTCGGTGCCGACTACGCGGCCAGCGCCGCCGGGCTCGTCGAGCGGTTCGCCGCCGAGCGCGCCGCCAGCACGGACCCCGTGGCGACGGCGATCGGCCACCGCTGCGTGCCGGAGATCATGACGACGGTCATCGAGCGCGTCGAGCGGCGGTGGGGCTCGGTGGACGGGTACCTCCGCAGCATCGGGCTGCGGGACGACGAGATAGCCGCGCTCTGACCGGTGGCTGCGCGCGCGACGCGGGTCCGGCTCTGGACGTACGGACGGACGGGAGGCGCGGTGCGGGTCGGACCCGCACCGCGCCTCCCGTCATGGGTCGCGTCAGCGACTTGGTGGCGTCACCGCGTCACCAGGCGTAGTCCTCCGGCGAGGTCTTGTGCCCCGGGAAGATCTCGTCGAGCCGGTCGAGTGCACGCTGGTCGAGGCGGATGTCGACGGCGCGGACCGCGGACTCCCACTGTTCCATGGTGCGCGGTCCGGTGATCGGTGCCGTGACGCCGGGCTGGTGCAGGAGCCACGCCAGGGCGAGCTCGCCCGGGGTGTGCCCGAGCTCCTTCGCGAAGGACTCGTAGGCGGTGAGCTGGTCGCGGTGGCCCTCGACGTACTCGGCACTGCGGCCCGAGAGGCGACGCGAGCCGTTCTCGGTCTTCTCGATGACGCCACCGAGGAGGCCGCCCTGCAGCGGCGACCACGGGATCACGCCGAGGCCGTACTCGCGGGCGGCCGGGAGGACCTCGCGCTCGATGTCGCGCACGACGAGGTTGTAGATCGACTGCTCGCTGACGAGGCCGAGGGTGTTCCGGCGCGCGGCGGCCTCCTGGGCCTGGGCGATGTGCCACCCGGCGAAGTTCGACGAGCCGACGTAGAGCACCTTGCCCTGCTGCACGGCGACGTCGATCGCCTGCCAGATCTCGTCCCACGGGGTCGCACGGTCGACGTGGTGGAACTGGTAGAGGTCGATGTGGTCCGTCTGGAGGCGCTGCAGGCTCGCGTCGAGGGCCTGGCGGATGTTGTACGCGCTGAGCTTCCCGCCGTTCGGCCAGTCGATCATGTCGCCGTAGACCTTCGTGGCGAGGACGGTCTTCTCGCGCCGCCCGCCCCCCTTGGCGAACCACCGGCCGATGATCTCCTCGGTGGCGCCCTTGCCCACCGAGCCGCCGTAGCCGTTGGCGGTGTCGAAGAAGTTGACGCCGAGCTCGTGGGCCCGGTCCATGATGGCGTGCGAGTCGTCCTCGCTGGTCTCGGGGCCGAAGTTCATGGTCCCGAGCACGGCTCGTGAGACCGACAACCCTGTGCGGCCGAGGTGTGTGTAGTCCATGGTCCAGGTCTACGCGGTCCCGGTCTCCGCAGGCAGGCCCTGTGGGTACCCGCCTCGGAGGCTGCGCTCCATGCCGCGCCGGGCATGAGCGGGTCGCGCAGGGGAGTAGCGTGCGGTCTCGTGAACACCCCAGCACTCCGTGGCAGCCGGATCCTCGGGTTCGGCCACCACCAGCCAGCACGCGTCCTGACCAACGACGAGCTCTCGACCATGGTCGACACGAATGACGAGTGGATCCGCACGAGGACCGGGATCGAGACCCGGCACATCGCCGGACCGTCGGACACCGTGACCTCCATGGCGATCGAGGCAGCGCGGAACGCCCTCGCCGACGCCGGCGTCGCGCCCTCCGACGTGGGACTGGTCATCGTCGCGTCCACCACCCACCGCGACCGGGCGCCCTACACCGCCGGTCGGGTCGCCGCGGCACTCGGCCTGTCGCCCGCCGCCGCACCCATCGACATCAACACCGCCTGCAGCGGCTTCGAGTACGGCGTCGCGCTGGCCGACCAGGCCATCCGGGTCGGGTCGACGGACATCGCGGTCGTCGTCGGCTCGGAGGTGCTGTCCGGCATCGTCGACTGGACCGACCGATCCACGTGCGTGCTCGTCGGGGACGGTGCCGGCGCCGCCGTGCTCGGCGTGTCCGACGAGGCCCAGATCGGCCCGGTGTCGTGGGGGAGCGTGCCGCACCTCGAGGAGGCCGTGCTCGTCTCCGGCGACCCCGAGCGCTTCAGCCAGGAGGGTCGCTCCATCTACCGTTGGGCCATCACCGAGGCCGCCGACCACGCCCGGGCAGCCGTCGCCGCTGCGGGGCTCACGATGGACGACATCGGGGTGTTCGCGTTCCACCAGGCGAACCTGCGGATCATCGAGCCGCTCGTGCACGCCCTCGGCGGGGAGTCGAAGTTCGTGGTGCGGGACGTCGTCGAGTCGGGGAACACGTCGGCGGCGAGCGTGCCGTTGGGGCTGTCGAAAGCGTGGGCCCGGGGGGACCTCCCCGAGGGGGTGCCGGCGCTGCTGTTCGGGTTCGGCGGTGGGTTCGCGCACGCTGGGCAGGTGGTGACGACGCCGGTGCGGGGGCGCTGAGGCGGGCTTGCGCTGGGACGGACGGGAGGCGCGGTGCCGGCTGGCACCGCGCCTCCCGTCGGTCTGTTGGTTGCGTCCGGCCGATCGGCGGTTGCGCCCGGGCGGTGGGTGCGACCGTCAGTCGCCGGTGCGGTCCGGGGTGTCGGCCCAGAGGTCCTCGCGACCCTTCCGGCGACCGATCGCCCGCCGTTCCTTCGGCGCCTTGGCCTGCTTGGGTTCCTTGGCCGGCTTCGGTTCCTTGCCCGACTTCGGTTCCAGCACGATCGGGAACTGCGCCGGGGGCAGCCCGAACCCCGTCCGCGAGGCCTGGATCACCTTCCGCCCGAGCGCGTGGTTCCCGAGGCCACCGACCGCCGCACCGATCCCGAACGGGAGGGCCCGACCGACGATCGTCGTGCCCTGCCGCGCGGCGAAGCGCTTGATGAACTGGTCACGCACCTGTCCGCCGATGCCGTTCACGACCTGCTTCGGGAGGGACGACGTCACCATCTCGCCCCAGAACGCGGTGCGGACCTGTCCACCGGCGATCTGGCCCGCGAGCTGGTTGATGAGCTGGGTGCCCGGCGAACCGAGGATCATCGCCATCACGAGCATGCGGGCGCGCTCGGGGTCGTCGAGCGCGATGCCGTGCACCTCGGTCACGGACTGCGCGAACAGGGCCGTGGTCTCGAGGAAGCCCACGGTCTCGGCGCCGCTCAACCCGAGGGCCGCCGCCATGCCGACGCCCGGGATCACCGCGCTCGCGCCGACGGCTGCACCGCCCGTGGTCACCGCAGCGAGGTACTGCCGCTCGAGGATCTGGATGATCTCGGCCGGGGTCGAGTCGGGGTGCCGACGGCGGAGTGCCCGCACGTGGGCCACCACGACGGGGCGTTGCACGCTCAGCACCCGGTCGAGCATCTTCACCCAGCCGGCCGGCTGGGTCTGCTCGGGGGTGCGCGCGTTCGGGTCGGTGGGGGTGGAGGCCACAGGCGCTGCCGGCAAGGGCACGATCGCCTGGTCCTTCTGCTCTCGGGCCATGGAGACGACGGTACGCCGGACGCATGGGAGGCTCGTCGGATGACCCCTGCACACGCACTCGATGCAGCACGCCGCGCTGCCGGATTCCTGACGCCGGACAAGGTCGCGGCACTGGCGCCGGACGTGCTCGTCCTGGACCCGGCGTCCGTGCTGGTCGGTCGTTCGGTGGTCATCGAGCCGGGCGTCGTGGTGTACCCGGGTGCCGTCCTCGAGAGCCGGGGGACCGGGGCGGTCATCGTCCGCGCGGGGGCGCGGTGGGGGCCGGGGCCGGTGACGGTCCTCGCGGACGGGGCGCGCGTCGAGATCGGTCGGGCGGAGCTCGGGCCCGGTCCGGTCACGGTCGTCGCGGTCGGTGCGGCCTCGTCCGGTTCCGGGAGTGCCGACGTGGAGATCGGCGCGGATGCGCGGCTGTCCGGTGGCTGTTTCGTCGAGGGACCGGCGACGATCGGAGCCGGTGCGCAGGTGATCGGGACGGTCTCGATCCGTGACGTCGTCCTCGGCGCCGGGGCCGACCGCCACGACCCGGACCCCGACCGGCGCGGCGCCGTGGTCAAGGGCACGGGGCGGGTCCACGGCGTCCGCCTCGGAGCGGGCGACGTGGTCGTCGGCCGTGCCACGGTCTCCGATGTCGAACGCCAACGAGCCCACCACCCGGACGCTCCGCGGTTCACCGGCACGTGATCCCCGCCCGTCGGAGCTTCGCCCGGACCCGCTCGGGATCCATCAGGTCCGCCCAGGTCAGCCGGACGACGGCGCGGACCTCGGGGAAGGACCGCACGAAGTCCTCGCGCTGCTTCTCCTGCCAGTGGGCGTCGGCGGTGGTGGAGCCGCGCAGCTTCGCCGGGTCCTCGTACTTCCCCCGGCCGTCCACCTCGACCACCACGCCGGCCTCGGGGAACCAGAAGTCGACGATCGCCGTGCGTTCCCCGGGCCGTCGGAACGTGTGCTGCTGCACGGGCTGCGGGACGCCGAGCTGCCGGAACCGGACCCGGCACACCGACTCCGCCGGCGACCCCGACAGCCCCGACCCCATCCCGATCGCGACCCCCGCCTTG
Organism: Curtobacterium sp. GD1; assembly: GCF_020882855.1. Classification (NCBI taxonomy): domain Bacteria; kingdom Bacillati; phylum Actinomycetota; class Actinomycetes; order Micrococcales; family Microbacteriaceae; genus Curtobacterium; species Curtobacterium sp. GD1. The sequence goes on from NZ_JAFEVQ010000028.1 coordinate 5,138, forward strand.
GTCCGCCCCTTGTGCAGCGAACCCGCCTCGCGCTCGAGGTCCGTCGCGGTCGCGAGGCCGCGGCCGAGCACGTGGTCGATGACGGGGAGCGAGTGGATCAGCGCTCGTGATGCTGCCAGGTCCACCGCCGTCCGTGCCGCCTCGGTCGCGGCGATCTCGTCCGCGCGGGTGTGACCCAACGGCGGTCGGTGTTCGGAACCGTGTCGGACGAACCACGCCGTGACGCGGGTGTTCGGTGAGGTCGGATCGCACACGTGCACCTTCGGTGGCCACGGCCCCACGAACGGCAGTCCGAGCACGGCGCACGCGGACTCGTGCGAGACCAGGTCGCTCGGGCGTGCGCGGTGGATCGAGGCCCGCACGAGCACGTGGTGCCGATGCTCGGGCAGGAGATCGTCCAGCGCACCCTGCTGCACGAGCACGCCGGGCCGGATCCGGACCAGCTGCCCACGGAGGACGGCTCGTTCGAGGTGCCGCCGTTCCGCACTCGGGAGCCCGGTCGTGCGGATGATCTCGATGTCGTCTGCTCTGCTCACCGCCCCAGGGTCGCGCCCGCGTCGGTCCCCGGGCGTCCGTGCCGCCGGATCCGTGGACACCTCCGGTCATCGAGCAGCTTGTGGAGGACCGAGGGTGATCCGTGCGTGTACATCGACCGACAAGACACTCGTCGATCGTCGGGCGTGATGTCGCTTCATGCACGTGCATCTCATGCGTGTGCAGGTTCCGACGAAGCACGCGTCGATCGACTCGCGCGATGTCGAAACACGCGCGGAACCCGGGCCGCGGCCGCCCCGCCGCGCTCAGCGCGCGGCGAGCTCCGCGCGCAGCGGCAGGTCCTGCTCCTCGAGGATGAGCTGCGCCCCGACCGACGTCCGGGCGTTCACGACGATCGGCGCGAGCAGGTTCACCGTGGTCCCGCCGTCGGCGCCGCCCGGGTTCGCGACGACGAGCAGCATCGCGTCCTCGGGCGCGGTCAGCCCGAGCCCGGCCGCCTGCTCGTCCGTGAGCTCCGGCGCGTACGACGGCAGGTGCACCGCGGCGTCGAGCACGAACAAGCGCGAGGAACCCCCGACGAGGGTGAACAGGCCTTCGGCGCCGTCCACGGGCGTCAGCGTGAAGACGGGGGCGGGCGCCAGGCCGAACGGCGGGACGGCGAAGGTCAGGTCGATGCTCATCGGAGGTAGTCCATCAGGGTCGGCTGCAGGACCTTCGCGGTGACGGCGAGGGCTGCCTGGTAGTTGGTCTGCTGCACCTGCAGGTCGAGGACGGCCTTCGCGAGGTCCTTGTCCTCGATGCCGGCGCGCCGGTTCTCGAGCGAGACGGTCGCGCTCTTCAGGGAGTCCTGCGCGGAGAGGGCCGCGGCGTGCCGGACGCCGACGTCGGCCTGGATGCCGCGCACGGTGCTGATCGCGGCGTCGACGTCGTTGATGCGGGGGTTCACGTTCACGCCGTTCTGCAGGTCGCCGACGATCGAGTCGATCATGGCGAAGACGGACGAGTTCCCCGAGCCGAACACCGCGGTGCCGGCGGTGTCGACCCGCACGGTGGTGCCGTCGCCGATGCGTCGGGTGACGTCGGTGCCGGAGGACGCCCACCCGGTCGCCGGGTCGTACGCGGTGGCGGCGGTGGACGATCCGGCGAACACCGATCGCGTGCCGTAGGTCGTGTTCGCCCGGGACTCGAGCTCGGACTTGAGGGACTGGAACTGCGTGATGAACGCGTCGCGGTCGGTGTCGCTCATGGTGCCGCTGTTCGCCGCCTGCACGGTGAGGTCCCGCACGTTGTTGAGCACGGAGTACACGCTCGACAGGGCGCTGTCGGTCGTGGCGAGCCAGCCGGCCGCGTCGTTCGCGTTGCGCGTGTACTGCGCGGCGGCCGCCTGCTCCTTGCGCACCTGCATCGACGAGGCGGTCCCGACGGGATCGTCGGACGGCCGCTGGATGTTCTTCAGCGTCGTCGCCTGGTCGGTGAGCTGCGCGAGCTTCGCGGCGCCGGCCTGCAGCCTGGCGCTCGCGGCCGTCATCGACATCTGGGTGGTCACACGGGTGATCACGGTCAGCCCCTCCCGACGAGTCCGACGCGGTTGATGATGGTGTCGAGCATCTCGTCGACGGCGGTCAGGACCCGCGCGGCGCCCTGGTACGCGTGCTGGTAGCTGAGCAGGTTGACGTTCTCCTCGTCGAGGTCCACACCGGCGCTCGACTGCTGCTGCGTGCGCGCGTTGGTCAGCGCGAGTCCGGTGAGCGTCGATTCCGACGCGGCGGACCTGGAGGCGCTGCCCACCCCCGCCACGAACGTCGCCCAGGAGCGGTCGGCACCGTCGGAGGTCGCGCCGAGTCGCGAGAGCGCGTCGGTGAACGAGTCGTCGAGTTCCCCCGCCGCGTTCCGCGTCGCCAGGCCGCTGCCGTCGGTCGGGACGACCGAGAGGCCCTGGGCCGCCGGGACGCCGGCCGCGAGGGAGAAGAACGGGGTCCCGGTGGCACCGGTCGGGGTCGTCCCCGTGGCGTGCACGGCGTTGACCGCGCTGGCGAGCTTCGTCGCGACCTGGTCGTACGACGCGGACGCCTCGGCGAGTGCTCCGCCGGTGCCGTTCGCCGTCGCGGGTGCGAGCAGTGAGAGGTTCCCGCCGATCGAGCCGCCGGACAGGGCGACCGCGCCGGCCGTGCCCGAGGTCCAGGTGAGGGTGACCGCGGCGCCGTCGGCCATGCGCTGCCCGCCGCCGAGCGCCACGGAGCGGGCATCGGTGCCCTGTACGATCGCGTTGCCGCCGATGAGGACGTCGACGGTGCCGTCGGTGTTCTGCCGGACGGTGCCGCCGGCCAGCGAGGCGATCTGCTGGGTGAGCTGGTCGCGCTGGTCCAGCAGCTCGTTCGCGTTCCCGCCGGACGCCAGCGCGGTGCGGATCCGACCGTTCAGGTCGGCGACCTGCGACGCGGCGTCGTTGAGCTGCTGCACCTGGCCGTCGACGGTGCCGCGGACGCTCGTCCACTGTGCGTCGATCGCCTTCGAGCCGCTGGCGAGCGCGCTGGCGACGGTCTTCGCGGCGCCGATGACGGCGCTGGCGGCACCGGGGTCGTCCGGGTGGCTGGAGAGCTCGCTCCACGAGGACCAGAACGCGTCGAGCTTGCTGGCGAGCCCGTCGTCACCGGGTTCGTTCAGCCCGTTCTCGAGCGCGGCGAGTGCGGTGGCGCGGGCGTCGGCGTAGGCCGAGGAGCCGGAGGCCACCCGCACGCCGGCGTCGAGCGTGAGGGACGCCAGGCGGGCGATGCCGTCGACGGACACGCCCTGGCCCGCGAGCGCTGCGGTCCCGCGCATGAACCCGGTCTGGGCGGCGGGGATCGAGGACTGCGAGACGCGCTGGCGGGTGTACCCGGCGGTGCCGGCGTTGGCGATGTTCTGCCCGGTGACGTCGATGCCGGCGCGGGCCGCGGCGAGGCCGGAGTAGGCGGTGGCGAGGGAGCCGAAGGTGCTGACCACGGTGCTACAGCGTCCCCTCGAAGAGTCGTGCGCCGTCCGTGCCCGTACCCGAGGTACCACTGGCGTCGTAGGTGGCGGCACCGGTGACGGACCCGGCGAGCGTCTCCTCGGTCGCCTGCGCGGCGGCACGGAGGAAGCGGTCGTTCTCGTCGCGGAGCGCCCCGATCTGCGTGGTGAGCTCCACCATCGCGGTGAGGTGGGCGGCGAGGATCTCGCCCCAGGGGCCGTTCGGCGCAGCGGCGACGACCTCGCGCAGGGGAGCGTCGGCGGCGACGCCCCACTCCTCGGCGACCTCGGCACTCGACGCGGCGCGCTCGAGACCGGTGCTGCGGAGACGCTCGAGGACCTGCTCGACCTCGCGGCTGGCGTGCGAGACCCAGCGGGAGCGACCGGCCGCGAGGAGCAGCTGTTCCTCCTCGAGCTTGAAGGTGAGCAGCTCGAGCAGTTCGCGTTCGCGCCAGAGCACGGCGGACAGTTCGTTCACGCTCATCAGCTCCTCCCGGTGGGGTGTGTCGGTCATCCTGCGGACACCGGGACCTATCGGGTCGCGGATGCCGGGCGTAAGCACCGACCGGGTGACCGCGCCTGCCGGACACGACCCGCGCCTCCAGGGAATCACCCACATCGGGGGACAAGAACGCGCGTTCCCAGGCCGGGGTCCCCCCAAATGCCGACCGGGAAAACGCCCCCTCACCCCCGCTTTGGGGACGGTTGTGCACCTCCTCAGGGCTTTGCCAGCCGATACATTCGAAGCGCACCGCGGGGGACACCCCGCACCGCGTCGCAGGGACGCACGGTGCACCACCCGGAGGGACCCGGGTGGGTCTTCGGCGTACGCACCGGCCATCCGAGGCCGGCGTCTGCCGCGCCCACGGACGGGTCAGGCATGTCAGGCGACCAGGGGATCAGCATGGACCGGAACGACCGCAACGCGATGATCGTGGAGCACCTCCCGCTCGTGGGCTACATCGTCGCCGACGTGCGGGCGCGTGCCACGCACCTCGACCGTGACGACCTCGCCGCCGTCGGGTCGCTGGCCCTCGTCGCCGCGGCCGAGGCCTTCGACCCCGACCTCGGCGTCCCCTTCGGCGCGTACGCCCGCACCCGCATCACCGGCGCGATCGCCGACGACATGCGCTCCGCTGACTGGGCGTCCCGCGGCACCCGGAAGCGGATCCGCGAGACCCTCGCCACGCAGGAGGCGCTGTCGGCCCGGCTCGGGCGGAGCGTCGGCGTGCAGGAGATCGCGGACGCGATGGGCGTCGACCGCCAGACCGCCGCCGACGCCATGAGCGACGCGGCCCGCACCGTCTCGCCGATCGACGAGACCGTGCACGACACCCTCGCCGCGGACCTGCCGCTGCCGGGTGAGGACCTGCTCGAAGCGGAGAAGCGCCGCTACCTCCGTGCCGCCGTCGAGGCGCTGCCGGAGCGGATGCGCTTCGTGGTCGAGAACGTGTACTTCGGCGACCGGTCGGTGACCGAGGTCGCCGCCGAGCTCGGGATCACCCACTCCGCCGTGTCGCAGCAGCGCTCCGAGGCGATGCGCCTGCTCCGCGACGGACTCGCCGCGCACTACGGGGACGACGGCGTCACCGTGGAGCCGGCCTCGAAGACCACCGCCGCGCGCCGCAGTGCGTACCTGGCACGGGTCGCCGCGAACGCCGCAGCCGGCGTGGCGCGGGCCGTGCAGGACGCCACGACGGTCACGACCGCCCCCGTCGTCGCGGTGAGCTAGCCCTCGGCGGTCTCGTCGCACGACGAATTCCGCCGATTCCCTAACGGCTCCGGCCAACCGGTCGAGAGTCACCCCTGTCAGCCCACGGACGGGCAGACGTACGACCCAGATTTCACGGAGGAAACCACCATGGGTATGTCCATCAACACCAACCTCTCGGCACTCAACACGTACCGGAACCTGAACTCGACGCAGAACGACCTGTCGAAGTCCCTCGAGAAGCTCTCGTCGGGTCTCCGCATCAACCGTGCTGCCGACGACGCGGCCGGTCTGTCGATCTCCGAGGGGCTGAAGTCCCAGGTCGGTGGCCTCACGGTCGCCGCCCGCAACGCACAGGACGGCATCTCCGTCGTGCAGACCGCTGAAGGTGGCCTCACCGAGACCCACTCGATCCTCCAGCGCATGCGTGACCTCGCCGTGCAGGCCGGCAACGACTCGAACAACGCGGACTCCCGCACGGCGATCTCCACCGAGGTCGGCGAGCTGTCCAAGGAGCTCACCCGCATCTCCCAGTCGACCAACTTCAACGGCATCAACCTGCTCGACGGCTCCGCCGGCACCGCAGGCGTCCTGAAGTTCCAGGTCGGCGCCAACGGCGACGCGGCGAGCCAGATCGACGTCGACCTGTCGGGCGCGAACGTCTCGACCGTGGCGACCGCCGTCACCGGTCTCGACTTCACGACCGCCACCGGTGCGCAGACCGCGATCACCACGATCGACGCGCAGATCAAGAGCGTGTCGACGGCACGTTCGAACATCGGTGCCATCCAGAACCGCTTCGACCACGCCATCAACGTGACGAACGTGGCCAAGGAGAACCTCACCGCTGCCGGTTCGCGCATCACCGACGTCGACATGGCGGAGGAGATGGTCAAGTACACGCGCGACAACATCCTCAGCCAGGCCGGCACCTCGATGCTCGCGCAGGCGAACCAGAGCACGCAGGGTGTGCTCTCGCTCCTGCGCTAGCAGCGCTGACGCCGTCGTCCGGGATCGTTCAGGTACCCCGGGCGGCGGCGTCGCCCGCACCCTTTCCCCTCGTAGCGGCAGGAGCCATCGATGTCGTCCGTGTCATCGGCGAGCAGTCTCGCGATCGACGGTCTCGTCAGCGGTCTCAAGACCACCGACCTCATCAACTCGCTGATGAGCGTCGAGGGGGTCCCGCAGACGCTCCTCAAGAACAAGCTCACCAGCACCAACTCGTTCATCTCGTCACTGCAGACGATCAACGGGCTCGTGCAGACCCTCGCGACGAAGGCGAAGGACGCGGCGAAGGCGACCTCGCTCGACCTCTTCACGGCCACGAGTTCGTCGCCGGGCGTCACCGCGGTCACCGGGGCGAACGCCAGCGCCGGGTCGCTGAGCTTCACGGTCGGGTCCACCGCGTCGGCGCAGGTCGGCGTCACCGCGGCGATGGCGACGTGGTCCTCCGCGGCCGAGCCGATCACGATCGTCGGCGCCGACGGCACGAAGACGACCGTCACACCGGCCTCCGGGTCCCTCGACGACACCGTGTCCGCGATCAACAAGTCGGGCGCCGGTGTCACGGCGACGCGGGTCGCTGCCGGGACCGACGCCGACGGCACGAAGCTCTACCGCCTGCAGCTCACCTCGGCGAAGACCGGGGCAGCCGGCGCGTTCGAGGTGTACCGCGGCACCGCCGACGAGGTCACCGCCGGCACCGCGACGAACGTCCTCACCCAGGTCGGTGCCGCGGTCGTCACGCAGGCGAAGGACGCCAGCGTGACCCTGTGGGCCGGTACCGCGGCGGCGCAGACGGTGACGAGCACGACGAACACGTTCACCGACCTCGTCCCCGGGGTCAGCGTCACGGTGACGCAGCCCACGACCGACCCGGTGACGCTGACCGTCGCGCAGGACACCACGAAGGCGCAGACCGTCGCGTCCGGCCTCGTCGACGCGATGAACGCCGTGGCCGCGTACTACAGCTCGAACACCGCCGTCACGAGCACGACCAGCCCGACGACCGGCACCACCACGACGACGGCCGGCGTGCTCTCGGGCGACGGCACCACGCGTGACGTCGTCCAGCGGCTCGCGAGCACGATGTCGGCGCCGGTGGGCGGGAAGTCCCCGTCGTCGATCGGGATCTCGATCACGAAGGACGGCGACTTCACCTTCGACGCGGACGTCTTCCAGAAGGCCCTCGCGACCGATCCGGAGGGCACGCAGGCGATGCTCTCGGGCGTCGCGGCGAACGTCGGCGCCGCTGCCACCTCGGCCTCGGACAAGTACGACGGGTCCATCACCACCGCGATCACCGGACAGCAGGCCGTCGCGAAGGACCTCAACACCCAGATCGACAGCTGGACCGACCGGCTCACCTCGCGTCGCGCAGCGTTGCAGACGATGTACGCGAGCCTCGAGACCAGCCTCAGCAAGCTCCAGTCCCAGTCCAGCTGGCTCGCGAGCCAGCTGGCGTCGACGACGAGCTGACAGGAACACCGATGAACGCCTTCGACCTCCAGTCCGCCGCCTTCCGACAGGCCGCGCAGCCCCGCACCGTCACGGACCAGCGCCGTGCCCAGTACACGAACGAAGCCGTGCTCTCGGCGACGCCGGCGCAGCTCGTCACGATGCTCTACGACCGGCTGCTCCTCGACCTGCACCGCGCCGAGGCCGCACAGACGACCGCCGACTGGGACGCGGCCCGCGAGCAGCTCCTGCACGCGCAGGCCATCGTCGGCGAGCTGTCCTCGACGCTGAAGATCGACGTGTGGGACGGCGGTGAGGGACTGCTGGCGATCTACAACTACGCGTCGACGTCGCTCATCACCGCGAACGTGCACCGGGACGTCCAGGCCACCCGAGACTGCATCCGGATCCTCGAGCCGCTGCGGCAGTCGTGGCACGAGGCCGCCGCGTCGATCCCGGCGGCGACCGCGGTGCAGCACCCGACCGGCGGGGCACTCGGTGTCGCCTGACGCGGAACGCCGTGCCGCGTGGGAGGCCGTGCTCGAGGCGCTCGAAGCCGACCTGACGGCGGGCGGCGACATGCGGTGGTCCGAGCCGACCGGGCTGGGGCCGGTGCCGCGGGAGCTGGTGGGGCGTGCCTCCCGGCTACTCGCCGCGCAGCGGGACCGGATCGCTGCGCTCGAGGGGGACCGTCGGGCGACGCTCGACCACCTCGGGGCGCTCCGGGCGGTGGACGCGACGCGGGAGCCGCGCGGGTCGGTGTACCTCGACGCGTCCGCCTGACGCGGGGCGCGGGCGCGGGGGCCGCGGCGCGGGGATGCGTGTGCATCGTGCGACGAAGCACGCGTCGATCGACTGGCGGAATGTCGAAGTGTGCACACGTGAGCCGCCCCCGCCCCCCGTTCGGGGCGACCCCTAACGCGCCCCACAGCCCGGCCGACAGCGCCCCCTGAGCACGGATCGCTCACCAGTTCGGCCACGGATCGGCCACCGCCATCAGGCGACGTCAACAGGGGACGTCGTCAGCGAGGGGACGGTCCACCAGTGTTCGATTCCGTGACGAGCGTCGCACTGCAGAGTGCGCTCGACGGCCTGTCGATGCGACAGAAGGTCATCGCGAACAACATCGCGAACATCAACACGCCGAACTACCACGCCGAGAAGGTCCAGTTCGAGGACGCCCTGGCGAAGTCGATCGTCGACGGGGACGGCGGCACGACCCCGACCGTCGCGCGGAGCCTCGAGCCGACGAACACGAACGGCAACAACGTCAACCTCGACGAGGAGACGCTCTCGAACATCGACACCGTGCTCCGGTACCAGTTCGCCACGCAGGCGATGAACTCCGAGCTCACCAGTGTCCGCGCGGCGATGCGGACCACCTCGTGACCACGTTCGACGCGATCGGCATCGCGAGCACCGGCATGACGGTGCACCGCAAGTGGCTCGACGCCGTGTCGGACAACATCGCGAACGTCAACACGGTGAAGTCGATGGACGACTCCGCCTTCCAGGCCCGCTACGTCGAGGTCCAGGAGGGCAACGGCGTCTCCGGCGCCTACGTCAAGGGCGCCGCGTTCGGCAGCGCCGCCGGCCGGGTCACGTACGACCCGGACAACCCGCTCGCGAACGCGGAGGGCTACGTCCGCATGCCGGACATCGACCTCGGCACGCAGATGGCGGACCTCATCATCGCCCAGCGGGGCTACCAGGCGAACGCCGCCGTGGTCGACCGCGCGAAGACCGCCTACGAGGCGGCCCTGCAGATCGGGAAGAACTGATGCCCATCGACGCCGTGAACGGTGTGACCACCAACGCGATGACGAACGCGATGACGAGCCTGAGCGGCACGTCCAGCGACGTCGGCACGAGCGCGACGAGCGGGGTCGCTGCCGCCGGCGCGACGTCCGACGGCAGCGGGTTCGCCGCGTCGCTCGGGAACGCGGTCGACGGGCTCCAGCAGCTGCAGAGCGACTCGAAGACCCTCGCGCTCAAGGCCGTCACCGGCAACCTCGACGACATCCACGACGCGACCATCGCCGCCACCCGCGCCCAGGTCACGCTCGAGCTCGTCTCCGCCGTCCGCAACAAGGGCGTCGACGCCTTCAACGAGATCATGAGGATGCAGGCCTGATGCCCGTCGCCGTCAAGGACCTCTTCGGTCGTCTCGCCGCCTACGTCAAGGGCTTCAGCGCCGCCCAGCGGACCATCGCGATCCTCGTCATCGCCGCGCTCGTGCTCGGCGGCATCGCGCTCGCGAGCTGGCTCGGCAAGGCGTCCTACGCCCCGCTGTTCACCGGACTGGCGGCGGCCGACGCGGCGAGCGTCACCGACCAGCTCACCACCGACGGTGTGCCGTACCAGCTCACCGACGGCGGGGCCACGATCCTCGTCCCGCAGGGGTCGGTGTACTCGGAGCGGCTCAAGGCCGCGTCGAACGGGCTGCCCGCATCGAACGAGGGCGGCTACTCGCTGCTCGACAAGATGGGCGTGACGAGCTCCGAGTTCCAGCAGGACGTCACGTACAAGCGCGCGATGGAGGGCGAGCTCGCGAAGACCATCGGCGCGATGGACGGCGTGCAGACCGCCACCGTGCAGCTCGCGATCCCCGAGAAGACCGTGTTCGTCTCCGAGGAGAAGGACCCGACCGCGTCGGTGTTCATCGCCACGAAGAACGGCAGCGAGCTGAGCACCGACCAGGTCCAGGCGATCGTGCACCTGACGAGCGCCGCCGTCGAGGGCATGCAGCCGACCGACGTCTCCGTCGTCGACGCGAAGGGCCAGACGCTCTCCGCCGTCGGCACCGGCGCGACCGGCAGCGGGGCGGACCAGGCGGCCGACTACGACGCCTCGACGAGCAAGAAGATCCAGGACCTGCTCGACACGACCCTCGGCACCGGGAACGCCAGCGTCGTGGTGTCCGCCACGATGAACCAGAACTCGGGCACCCGCACGTCGGAGTCCTACACGACGCCGACGACCGGCCCGGTCGCGCTCAACGAGTCGTCCACCACCGAGCAGTACGGCGCGGGGTCCGGTGCCGGCGGTACCGGGGCGACCGGCGTCCTCGGCCCGGACAACATCGCCGTGCCGAACGGCACCGCCACGAGCGGCGCCGACGACGGGTACAAGAACGAGTCCGCGACGAAGAACAACGCCGTCGACCACACCACCGAGACCACGCAGCTGCCGGCCGGTGGGCTCTCCCGCCAGACGATCTCGGTCGCGCTGAACTCCAAGGCGGCCGCGGTGCAGAACGCGAACCTGCAGAGCATCAACGACCTCGTGGCCGCGGCCGCCGGTGTCGACCAGACCCGCGGCGACCAGGTCCGCGTGGCGATGATGGACTTCGACACCAGCGCCGCCGACAAGGCGACGAAGGCGCTCGAGGCCCAGCAGAAGGCCGACCAGCAGGAGGCGCTGTGGTCGTCGATCCGCACCGCCGGGATCGTCGTCGGCGCGCTGCTCGCCCTCATCGCGATCATCGTCTTCCTCGCCCGCCGCAGCCGGAAGCAGGAGCGCGAGGCGGTCGACCTCGGCGAGCTCGACGCATTCTCCGGCGAGACCTTCCAGCTCCCGCTCGCCGTCGACGGCGCCGCGGACCGGAGCACCCTGCAGGCCGGGGACGCCCCGACCGTCGCGCTGCCCACCGTCCCGCACGACGACGCCCCCACCGAGGTCCTCACCACCGAGGAGATCACCGCGGAGCGTCGTCGCCAGGACATCTCCGCCCTCGCCGAGCGGGACCCGAAGCGCACGGCCGAGCTCCTCCGCGGGCTCCTCGACGACCGGGCACCGGTGTGAGCGCCCTGGTGCCGAGCGCCGGCGGGACCGGCGCTGGCGACCGTGCGCTGACCGGTGCGCAGAAGGTCGCGCTCATCCTCATGCAGATGGAGACCGAGCGCGCCGCCGAGGTGATGAAGCAGTTCACCGAGATCGAGGCCGAGGAGATCTCCGCCGAGATCGTCCGGATGCGCCGCGTCGAGGACACCGTCGTCGACAAGACCCTGACCGAGTTCCACCGGATGACGCTGAGCGGCCGCACGCAGAAGCGCGGTGGCAAGGAGACCGCGCTCGGGCTGCTCGAGGCGTCCTTCGGTGCCGAGCGCGCCGCCGGCGTCATGGACCGCCTGGCCTCGAACCTCGCCGGGCAGTCGTTCGACTTCCTCGACGACGCCGAGCCCGGCCAGGTCGTCACGCTCCTCGAGGGCGAGCTGCCGCAGACGATCGCCCTCGTGCTCGCACACCTGAAGCCGGCGCAGGCCAGCGCCGTGCTCGCCGGGGTGGACGAGCGCGCCCGCACCGACGTCGCCCAGGCGTTCGCGACCATGGGGAGCGCGACCCCGGAAGCCGTCGGGATCGTCGCCGGCGTCCTCCGCCAGCGCGCCGGTGCCGTCGTGTCGCCGCGCGAGAGCGTCGAGGTCGTCGGCGGCATCGCCCCGCTCGTCGACATCATCAACCGTTCGGACGTCGCCACCGAGAAGGCCGTGCTCGACGGGCTCGAGGCGCGCGACCCCGAGCTCGCCGAGGACATCCGCTCCCGGATGCTCACGTTCGAGGACATCGTCAAGCTCGAGTCCCGCGACATCCAGCAGGTCCTGCGCGGGATCGACTCGAAGCTCCTCGCGACCGCCATGAAGGGTGCCGCCGCGCCGGTCGTCGAGACCATCCGGGCGAACGTCTCCGAGCGCAACCGCGAGCTCCTCGACGACGAGCTGCAGGCCATGGGCCCGGTCCGGGTCTCGCAGGTCGAGGAGGCCCGCGCCGAGGTGGTCCGCTCCGTCCGCGAACTCGAGGCGCAGGGCGTCATCACGGTCCACCGCGCCGAGGAGGACGAGCTCGTTGACTGAGTCCGTGGTCCAGCGCGTCGCGTTCCCCGTCATCGGGGACCCGTCCGGGAACGCGCGAGCCGCCAGCGCCGACGTGCGCGGGCACGCCGCCGGGTACGCTGCGGGGCTCCGGCAGGCGCAGGCCGAGACCGACGCGCTCCGTGCCCGGCTCGAGACCGAGCACGCGGCCCGCACCGCCTCGATGCAGGCCGACACCGCGCGCCGCATCGCGGTCCTCGACGCCGCGACGAACGCGATGCTGTCGCACGTCGCACCGGTCCTCGACCAGGCCGAGCAGTCGGTCGCGGTCGCGGCCGTCGACCTGGCGGAAGCCGTCGTCGGGTACGCGATCCGCGCCTCCCGAACCGCGGGCACCGCCGATGACGGACGGGAGGCGCGGGTCGTCCCCGGTGCGCAGGCGACCGTCGAGCGGGCGCTCGCGTCCATCGACCGCACCGTCGCCGTGGCCGTCCGGCTGAGCGTCGCGGACGCCGCGCGCGTCGCCGACCTCGACCTGCCGGTCCCGGTCGTCGCCGACCCGTCGCTGCGCGACGGGGACGCCGTCGTCGACCTGCCCGACGGGCTGCTCGACGCGCGGATCGCCACCGCCCTGGACCGTGCCCGCACGGCGCTGGGGGTGACCCCGTGACCACGACGCTCCTCCGCCCCCGTGGGCTCGACGAAGCGCTCCGACAGGCCGCTCCGCAGCGGGTCGGTGTCGTCACGAGCGCGGTCGGACTCGGCCTCACGATCGCCGGACTCGACGCGCACGTCGGCGAGGTCGTCGCCGTCGGTGCCGAGGGTGCGCCGCAGACCCTCGTCGAGGTCGTCGCGACCGACGTCACCGGCGTCCGCTGCATGCCGCTCGGGCGCCTGACCGGTGTCACCGCCGGCACGCCCGCACGGCCCACCGGGCGACCGGTGCTCGTGCCCACCGGTGCGGGGCTCTTCGGACGCGTGCTCGACGGACTCGGGCGCCCGATCGACGACCGCGGTCCGCTCGTCGGCGCCGGTGGCGAGCCGGTCGCGTGGGTGCCGCTCGACCACGAGACGCCGAACGCCATGGCCCGGACGCGCATCGACACCCCGATGCAGCTCGGCGTCCGCGTGCTCGACACCCTCACCACGGTCGGGCGCGGGCAGCGCATGGGCCTGTTCGCGGGCTCCGGCGTCGGCAAGTCCTCGCTGCTGTCGATGATCGCCCGGGGGAGCGACGCCGCCGTCAACGTCATCGCCCTCGTCGGTGAGCGCGGACGCGAGGTCCGCGAGTTCCTCGAGGACGACCTCGGTCCGGAGGGCCTCGCCCGCTCGATCGTCGTCGTGTCCACCTCGGACGAGCCGGCGCTCATGCGGCTGCGAGCCGCGTTCGTCGCCACCCGCATCGCCGAGTCCTTCCGCGACGCCGGACAGGACGTCGTGCTGATGATGGACTCGCTCACCCGCGTCGCGATGGCGCAGCGCGAGATCGGGCTGTCCGTGGGGGAGCCGCCGGCCACCCGGGGCTACCCGCCGTCGACGTTCTCCGTCCTCGCCGGACTGCTCGAACGCGCCGGGACCGACCGGGTCGGCAGCGTCACGGGGCTGTACACGGTCCTCGTCGACGGCGACGACCACAACGAACCGATCGCCGACGCCGCCCGGAGCATCCTCGACGGGCACGTCGTGCTCGACCGGAAGCTGGCGATCACCGGGCACTTCCCGTCCGTCGACGCGCTCGGCTCGGTGTCGCGCGTGGCCTCGAAGGTCACCACGCCCGGGCAGCGCGGTGCGGCGACGGCCCTGCGGAAGGTCATGGCGGCACGCAAGGCGGCGCAGGACCTGCTCGACGTCGGGGCGTACCAGCGCGGGACGAACCCCCTCGTGGACGCCGCCGTCGACCACCAGGACGCGATCGACGGCTTCCTGCGGCAGGGCATGGACGAGCGTGCGACCGCGGCTGCGTCGTGGCGCTCCCTCGACGCACTCGTCAGCACGCTCGGCACCGGGGGTGGTGCCTGATGGCCCGCCGGTTCCCGCTCGCCGGGCTCCTCCGGCTCCGGCACGCCGAACAGGACCGTGCCGCCGCCGCCCTCGCGACCGCCAACGAGCGGGTGCGGGACGCCGCCGACGCCCGGATCGCAGCGCGTCGGAACCTCGCCGACACCGAGGGGTCGCAGCCGATCCAGGACGCCGCGACCCTCAGCGCGGTCGCCGCGGCCCGTGCCGCCACCCGCGGGATGCTCGAGGAGCTCGACGCCGTCGCCCGGACCCGCCGCGCCGACGCCGACCGGGCACAGGACGACTACAACGCCGCCCGCCGGTCCGCCCTCGGGCTCGAGAAGCTCGAGGTCCAGCACGACGAGCAGCAGGCCGCCGAGGACCTCCGCACCGAACAGAACGCCCTCGACGAGATCGCGGCACGCAGCCGCGCGGAAGGTGGTGCCCGATGAGCGTGGACGCCGTGCTCTCCCGGATCTCCGAGATCCGGACCCAGATCGATGCCCTGCGCAGCGGGACCACCGCGACGGCGGCCACCTCGGCCGCGTCGGGCGCCGCCACGTCGACCGCGTTCGCCGACGCCCTGGCGACCGCGACCGGGAGCGGGACCGGCGCGACCGGTACCGGCACGACCTCGGCCGTGACGCCCGCGGCCGCCGCCACGTCCGTCGACGCCGGGGCCGGGACGCTCGCGACGGGCAGCGGTGCCACGGGTGCCGACGTCGTCGCGGACGCGAAGAAGTACCTCGGTGTGCCGTACGTCTTCGGCGGCACCACCACGAGCGGCATGGACTGCTCGGGGCTGGTGCAGACGGTGTTCAAGGACCTCGGGGTGACCATGCCCCGGGTCGTGCCGGACCAGGCGAAGATGGGCGTCGAGGTGGGGTCCCTCAAGGACGCGCAGCCCGGCGACCTCATCATCCCGAAGGGCGAGGGGCACGTCGTCATCTACGTCGGCGACGGCAAGGTCCTGCACGCGCCGCGACCGGGCAAGGACGTCCGGATCGTCGACAACTGGTACAAGGACTCGGACATCGCCACGATCCGACGCATCGTGCCCGCGCAGGCGTCCGCCACGACGGCGACGACCGCGGCCTCGGGTGCGACGGACCTGCAGACGGCGGCGCTGCTGTCCCTCATGAACGCGGGGAGCGCAGCATGAGCCTGACCATCACCACGTCCGCCGCCACCCCGGCACCGGCGCGGGCCGCGTCCTCGTCGGGTGCGCCGGCGTCCGCGGACTCGTTCGGCGCCGCGATGGCCGCCGCAGGGAACGCGGGTTCGGCCGCGGCCACCGGGTCCTCCACGTCCGCTGCCTCGGCTGCCGACGCCCGGGAGCGCCGCACGCCGACGGGGCCGTCCCACGACCGCCGCACCCCGGCGCCCGGAGCGGACCGCGATGCGCAGTCCACGGCCTCGGCAGCAGGACGGGACCGCCGCTCGGCGACGGACGCGACGACGACGGACGGCACGACGGACGGTGGGACCCGTGCCGCCGCGGCTCGCTCCGCCGACGACACCGCCGCCGACGGCACCTCCAACGACGGCACCGCCGCCGGTCCCGCCGCCACGGGGACGGCGCCGACCGTCGACACGGCGTCGATCGTCGCTGCCCTGGTCCAGCCGGTCCCCGCCACGCCGACCGCCGCCGCCCAGCCGCTCGCGACTCCCGCAGCAGCCAGCTCGCCCGTGGCGTCGCTCGACGCACCCGTGCCGAGCAGCGGGGCGACCCCGACGCCCGACCCCGCAGACCCGACGATGCACGCCGACGCCGCGAGCAGCACACACCCGACCGCGGCGACCGCTGCCGCGACCCCCGCGGCCGGGGCGCTCGGCGGCACCCCAGCGACGACCGCCGCCGGAGCGCCGGCCGGAACGACAGCTGCCGCGGCGACGACCCCGGCCGCCCCGCTCGGTGCGCCCGGCCCGGCCCTCCCGGCGGGCCCCTCGCTCCAGGCCGACCGAACGGCAGCAACGCCGGCGTCCGCCCTCCCGGGGGCAACGGCCGCACCGACGGCCCCGGCAGCAGCGAGCACGCCGGTCGCCCAGAGCACCCAGGCCAGCCAGAGCGCCCAGGGCGTCCGGGCCGCCACGACCGGTACCGGCCCCGCCGACGCGGGGCAGCCCGTCGTCGCCACGGCCACGGCCACGGCAACGGCCACCACCCCGGCCGCCGGAGCACCGGGCAGCAGTGCCCAGACCGGCCACGAGGCGGACAGCGGCGCGCCCGACCAGGGCGATCCGCGCCTCCAGGCCGTCACCACGTCGCGCGGCGGCGAGAGCGCCTTCGCGGTCCCGACCACCTCGCCGACGGCGCCCGCCGCGCCGGCCACCCTGACGTCCGGCGCAGCGACCGCGAACGCTCCGGCCCCGCTCGCCCAGCAGCTGGCCCGCCCGGTGTTCACGCTCGCACAGGCCGGCCCGGGGGAGCACGTCGTCACCGTCCAGGTGACGCCGGACACGCTCGGCCCCGTCACCGTCCGCGCGCACGTCACCGCGCACGGGATGCACGTCGAGCTCTTCGCCGCCTCCGACGCGGGGCGCGACGCGGTCCGGCAGGTCATGCCGGACCTCCGCCGCGACGCCGCCGGCTCCGGACTGTCGACCACGCTCGACCTGTCCTCGCAGAACCACCCGGACACCCGCTCCGGGCACGACGAACGGCCCGCCCAGACGGGTCCACGCGTCGACACCGGCCAGGAGGCGCGGCGCACCCCGCGTGCACCCGGCACCGCCCACACGCCCACCGTCCGCACCGTCGGACTCGACGTCCTCGCCTGAGCGACGACCGCCAGCACAGGCAGAACCGAAGGGAACGACCATGCCGATCGACGGCATCACCGGCACCGTGGACCAGGCCGCCCAGGCCGCGGCCCTCGCCGCGAACCAGACCGGCTCGCGGTCGCAGACGATGGACTCCGAGGTGTTCATGAAGCTCCTCGTCACGCAGCTGCAGAACCAGGACCCGTCCTCGCCGATGGACACGAACCAGATGATCAGCCAGCAGACGCAGCTCGCGATGATGGAGCAGATCACCAACCAGACCACGACGGCGAACGAGAACTTCTCGCTGCAGATGCGGATCGCCGCCGCCAACCTCGTCGGGAAGCAGGTCAGCTACACCGACGCCACGTCCGGCACATCGATCACGGGGACGGCGACCGCGGTGTCGTACGCCCAGAGCGTGCCGACCGTGACGGTGAACGGGAAGGAGGTCAACCTCGACGTGATCTCCGGCATCAAGACGACCTCCTGACCCCCTCCTCTTCTTCTTCTTCGGTACCTCCACGAAAGGACGCACCATGCTCCGCTCGCTCTACTCCGGGATCTCCGGCCTCCGTTCGCACCAGCAGATGCTGGACGTCACGGGCAACAACATCGCCAACGTCAACACGGTCGGCTTCAAGTCGTCGTCGACGGTCTTCCAGGACACCCTGTCGCAGATGACCCAGGGTGCCGGCGGACCGCAGACCGGCATCGGCGGCACGAACCCCGCCCAGATCGGCCTCGGCGTGCAGGTCGCCGGCGTCTCCACGAACTTCGCCCAGGGCTCCGCCCAGGCCACCGGCAAGGCCACCGACCTGATGATCTCCGGCGACGGGTTCTTCGTCACGCGCCTCGGCAACGACACCGTGTACAGCCGCGCCGGTGCGTTCGACTTCGACGCCGACGGCCGCCTCGTCAGCGCCGACGGGAAGATCGTGCAGGGCTACCCGGCCACGAACGGCGTCGTGAACGAGAACGGCGCCCTGTCGGACATCGTCCTGCCGCTCGACGCCGCCGCGCCCGCCGTCCGCACCTCCACCGCGGGTGTGACCGGCAACCTGCCGTCCGAGACCGCCGTGGGCGCGGTCATCACCCGCGACGCCACCGTCTACGACGCGTCCGGTGCGAAGCACACCATGTCGATCGCCTACGAGCGCACCGCCGCCGGCTGGGACGTCACCGCGACCGACGGCCAGGGCACCCAGGCGACGACGTCGCTCACGTTCGGGACCGACGGCAAGCTCACGGCCGGTGGCACGCTCGCCGTCGGGGGCATCGCCGTCGACATGCGGCAGCTCACGGGCTTCGCGTCGCTCAACACCGCGTCGATCTCGTCGCAGAACGGCCACGAGGCCGGGTCGCTCCAGGGCTACTCGATCTCGAAGGACGGCACGGTCGTCGGGACGTTCTCGAACGGTGCGTCGCTCGCCATCGGCCGGATCGCCCTCGCGACGTTCGCGAACCCGGCCGGCCTCGAGAAGACCGGTGCGTCGGGCTACCGCGCCACGGCCAACTCCGGCAACGCCACGGTCGGCGCGCCGGGGTCGCCCGGTGTCGGGCAGCTCGCGTCGGGCACGCTCGAGATGTCGAACGTCGACCTGTCGCAGGAGTTCACGAACCTCATCGTGGCGCAGCGCGGGTTCCAGGCGAACGCGCGCATCATCACGACCTCGGACGAGGTGCTGCAGGAGCTGACGAACCTGAAGCGGTAGCGCGGCGCGGGGCGCGGCCGCGGCGCCCCGCGGTGCGGGGCGCTTGCGCACAACGGAAGGCACCGCGAACCACGGGGAACCGCGGTTCGCGGTGCCTTCCGTCGTGCGCTGGTCAGGCACGTCGGACGCCCGGGTGCGTTCGCATGTGCGGGCCGTACGGTGGGACCACGCGGTCCCCGACCGCTGGAGCAGCGCACGACCGGCCACTTCTGATCACCGCATCTGGAGTGACCCATTGGGTGTCGACCGCGAACGACGACTGCTCGACACGATCATCGAACTGGTCGGCGGTGCCACCGGTCCACGGGACCTCGCGGGCCGCCTGCAGCTCCTCGTGGACGAGTCGGCGGCGTTGTTCGACGTGCAGGCCGCCGGGCTGATGCTGTTCGGGTCGGACGACCGGTTGCACATCGCCGCCTCGGTGGGGCACCACAGCGGACTGCTCGAGCTCCTGCAGCTCGAGGTCGGCGACGGACCCTGCCTCGAAGCCGCCCGGACGGGGACCGTGGTCTCGATCCCAGACGTCCTGGCCGCCGAGTCTCGATGGCCGCACTTCTCCCGGGCCGCTGCGGATGCCGGGTACCGCGCCGTCCACTCGATCCCGCTCCGACTCCGGGCGACCGTCATCGGGTCGCTCAACCTGTTCGGCGAGTCCACAGGCGCGTTCAACGAGGACGACCTCGTCGCCGCGCGGGCACTGGCGGACATCGCCGCGATCTCGGTCGTGCAGCAGCGGACCATCGACGACGCCGTGACCACGCAGGCGCAGCTGCAGGCGGCCCTCGAGAGCCGGACGGTCATCG
This sequence comes from Curtobacterium sp. GD1, assembly GCF_020882855.1. Lineage (NCBI taxonomy): Bacteria > Bacillati > Actinomycetota > Actinomycetes > Micrococcales > Microbacteriaceae > Curtobacterium > Curtobacterium sp. GD1. The sequence continues at coordinate 24,876 of NZ_JAFEVQ010000028.1, forward strand.
AGCAGGCGAAGGGGTGGCTCGCCAACCGGAACGGCGTGGACCCGGCGATCGCGTTCTCGCTGCTGCGCGACCACGCGCGGCGGAACCGGCTCCCGGTCACCGAGGTCGCGCTGGCAGTCCTCGCCGGACGGACCGTCCTCGGTCAGCCGACGGAGCCGACGGAGCCGACGGCGCCGACGGAGCCGACCGACCCGCCGGACCCGCCGGACCCGCCGGGCCCCCGCACCCGTCGCCGCGGGTAGCGGACGGGACGCCCGACGTCACCGGACCAGGTCGTCGATCGTCCGCATCGCCGTCGCGAAGATCGTCAGCACCGGGTTCACCCCGCCGTTCGTGACGTGCACCGACCCGTCGGCGACGCGCAGGTTGTCGTGTCCCCACACCCGGCCGAACGGATCGACGACCGACGTGCGCGGGTCGTCGCCCATGCGGAGGGTCCCGGCCTGGTGCTGGCCACCACTCGTCCCGGTCAGCTCCCCGTGCATCTCGGCGACCCGCGTCGCACCCGCGGCCCGGAGCCAGTCCCCGCTCCGCGCACTGGTGTGGTCTCGGGCACGGGTGTCCTCCGGGTGCGGACCACCGCTGAACCGTGCGACGGGGACGCCCCACCGGTCGGTGACGGCGGGGTCGACCCGGATGCGGGAGTCGGCGGACGTGACCTCCTGGATCGGCCCCATCAGTCGCATGCTCCGGCGGGCGAGGTCGCGCATCCCGCGCTTGCTGTCGATGCCCGCACGGGGGAGGAGCCCGAACCCGGTGAGGTACGCGTAGGTGTTCGACGGAGTCGCGACGAACTCGTCCGCGATGATCCCGCCGCCGATCTGCCCGGGGACGCCGTGCCGGAAGTCGGTCGTGGCGATGGACGGCCCGGGCCCGAGGCCGTCCTCGACGACGTCGTCGAAGATGCCCATCGCGCCGCCGTACCGGTGCCCCTGCAGGTGCCGTCCGACCTGATCCTGGCCGTTGCCGAGCCCGTTCGGCTCCTGCTCGCTGCGGCTGTTGAGGAGGAGCCGGGCGGACTCCACCGCTCCCGCCGCGACGACGACCTCCGCCGCGTCGACGTCCGAACGCCAGTCCACGCCGTCGACCGTCCCGACGAGCGTGACCCCGACGACGCGGCCGGACCGGTCCGTCCGGATCCGCGCGGCCCGGGTCTCGAGGAGGACGGACGCGTTGCCGGTGGCGACGGCCCGGGGGAGCATCGTGTTCTGGCTGCCGTTCTTCGCGTCGACGGGGCAGGCGAACCCGACGCACATCCCGCACTGCTCGCACGCTCCCCGCCCGAGGAAGGGGACCGAGTTGACGAGCAGCGGGACGTGCACCGTCGACCAACCGAGCTCGGTCGCGGCCCGCGCCAACCGCTCCCGCGCGGGTCCCGCCGCCACCGCCGGCATCGGCAGCGCCCGTGTGCGGGGACCGGCCCACGGACCGTCGCCGTCGCCGCTCACGCCGAGCTCCCACTCCGCCCGCTCGTACCAGGGCTCGAGGTCCGCGTAGCCGATCGGCCAGTCCGCCAGGGCACTGCCGTCCGGCACGCCGTGGTCGGTGGCCATCGTGAAGTCCCTCGGGGCGAACCGCCACGCCTGCGCGCCGTAGACCCTCGTGCCACCGCCCGCCGTGACGGCGTTGTTGTGCCAGTCCCAGTCGGACGGCCGGGCGACCCGGTCTCCCTCGGGCGAGGCGATGACGCGCGGGTTGCCGAGGTCGACGGGACCGGACCGCGGTGCGAGCCCCCACGTCGACCGGGGATTGCGGATGTGGTCCTGCGCGAGGTCGGCGGTGCCCGGCCAGGACCCGGCCTCGACCACGAGGACCCGGCGCCCGGACTCGGCGAGCCCGCACGCCGCGACACCCCCACCGGCCCCCGAACCGATGACGATCGCGTCGTACCGCTCGGCCAACTCCGCCGGGCGCACCACCACCGGCTGCGCCGTGGGCACCGGTACCGGGACACTCCACCCCGCCGGCGGCTCGGGCTGCCAGCCGACCATCTCCCACGAGCGTTCGCCGGCGTTGCCGCCGTTGCCCGCGTCGGCGTAGTAGCCGGCGGCGACGATCCCCGCGAACCACGCCCAGTCGGGGTCGTCGTCCTGGTCGTGGCCGTCCACGACCGCACGGATCCGGTCGAGCCAGTCCGGACGCTCGTCGAGGACCGACGCCAGGAACTCGAGCGCGCCGGCCTCGGACGCCGACGGGTACTCGTCGGCGGGCACGACCCGGTCGACGAGGGACTGCAGTCGGACGCGGTTGCGGCGGAGGAACAGCTGCTGCGTCGAATCACCGCGACCGGTCGTCCGGGGTGCGTCACTGCCCATGTTCGCAACGCTAGACCGACAAGGTCACCCTGTCAGGACATCCCTCCCGACCGCCATCGGTCGTAGCGTCGGACGCAGCGGGCACACGACCACCCGCCGAGAGAGGACGAACCCATGCCGCAGGAGATCCTGCCGAAGCAGCCCACCGCCAAGAACCCACCGGAGCAGTTCGCCGGCGACGTGTGGGTCGACCCGATCGTCACCCCGCAGGACGGCGACCAGCGCGCGACGCTCGCGCTCGTGAAGTTCGCCCCCGGTGCCCGCACCGCCTGGCACTCCCACGCCCGCGGCCAGTTCCTCCGCGTCACCCAGGGCGTGGCGCGCTTCGGGACCCGCGACGGGAAGGTCGTGACCGCGCGTCCCGGTGACACCGTGTACGTCTCACCGAGCGAGGAGCACTTCCACGCCTCCGCCGAGGGCACCTTCATGGAACACTTCGCGATGCTCGAGAGCGCCGACGACCCGTCGACCACGACCACCTGGCTCGAGCACGTCTCCGACGACGACCTCGCGGGCCGGTGACCCGATGACGAACTGGGACGAGGACACCATCGCCGCGATCGGCGCGAGCGACGACCTCCACGTCAGCCCGTTCCGGGGGGACGGCACGACGTACGGCACGCCGACGTGGATCTGGTCCGTGGTCGTCGACGGCGAGCTGTACGCCCGCGCCTACAACGGTCGGCGCTCCCGGTGGTTCCGGGCCGCCGTCGAGCAGGGTGCCGGCAGGATCCGCACCGCCGGGGCCGAGCACGAGGCAGCCTTCGAGGCCGTCGGCCCCGACCTGAACAGCCGCATCGACGCCGCCTACGAGGCGAAGTACGCCGGCAGCCAGTACCTGCCCCCGATGCTGCAGGACGGACCGACCTCGGCGACCGTCCGGATCAGTCCCCGTCCATGAGCACGAACCACGACGACGTCAAGGACTTCCTCGTCAGCCGGCGCGCCCGCGTCCGCCCCGAGCAGGTCGGCCTGCCCGCAGGAGCGAACCGGCGGGTCGCGGGCCTGCGCCGCGGCGAGGTGGCGATGCTCGCCGACGTGAGCGTCGAGTACTACTCCCGACTCGAGCGCGGCAGTCTCTCCGGGGTGTCCGAGGGCGTCCTGCACGCGATCGCCGGTGCGCTGCTCCTCGACGACGCCGAACGCGACCACCTGTTCGACCTCGCCCGTGCCGCGAACGCCTCTCCGGTGCGGGCCGCCCGCCGCCGGTCCACGACCCCGAAGACGCTGCGTCCCGGCCTGCAGTACGCGCTCGACGCCTTCACCGGGGGACCGGCGTTCATCCGCAACGACCGCCTCGACGTGCTCGGCGCGAACGCGCTCGGACGGGCCCTCTACGCCGACCTCTTCCGGAAGGCCGAGCGCCCGAACCTCGCCCGCGCAGCGTTCCTCGACCGCGAGTGGTCGGACGCGTTCTACCCGGACTGGGACCTCGCCGCCGACCAGAGCGTGGCGATCCTCCGGGCCGCCGCGGGGCACGACCCGCACGACCGGGAGCTGCAGGACCTCGTCGGCGAGCTCTCCACGCGCAGCCCCGAGTTCCGCACGAAGTGGGGTGCGCACGACGTCCGCCGGCACGGCACCGGCGAGAAGCGCTTCGTGCACCCGGTCGTCGGTGCGCTCGACCTGCTGTTCGAGGGCTCCCGCCTGATGAGCGACCCGGCGCTGAGCCTCCTGCTCTACACGGCCGAACCGGGCTCGCCGACGGCGGACGCGCTCCGCCTGCTCGGATCCCTCGACGCCACCGAGCGCCGGGACGCGGCGCACGCCGCCGACCCCGCTGCGGCAGACGGACGCGCGTGACGACGGCTCGCTGACACCGGGTCGCGACGCGACCACCCAGCGGACGGGAGGCGCGGTGCCAGCCGGCACCGCGCCTCCCGTCCGTCACCGGTCGCGTCGGGACGTTCGGCCCTGGTCGACCCGGGCTGCACGGGTTGGGATGGCGGTGGGTCCGTCCGGACCCGAACCGCCCTCGAGAGGCCTCGTCCATGGACAGCACCGACATCCCGACCACGAGCGCCCGCGCGGACCCTCGCTCGACCTGGCACCAGCGTCACCACTCGACCCTGTCGCGGGGCGAGCGCGCCGCGGACGCCATGCGCAACGGGATGGGGAGCTGGGGGTTCGTCGGCGGGTTCGTCGCGTTCATGCTCGTCTGGGCGGCGGTGAACACGGCCGCGGTCCGGTGGAACCCCTACCCGTACATCCTGCTGAACCTGTTCCTCTCGATGCTCGCCGGCCTGCAGGGCGCCATCCTGCTGATCGCCGCCAAACGGCAGGACGGCATCGCCGCCGCGCTGGCGCAGCACGACTTCGACACGAACGCGGCCGCGAAGGTGGACATCGAGGCGCTGCTCCGGATCAACCACCAGCAACTCGTGATGCTCGCCGAACTCCGCGCCCTCGTGACGGCGGTGGGCGATCCGGTGGTGCACGATGCTCCTGCGCCGGAGGTGTCGGTGGGGTCCTGACCCTGCGTCCACTCGCCGGACGGGGACGGACCGCCCGCCCGGACCAGTCCGCGGGGTCGGTCGACGACCTGGCTCGCCCCGGGCACCTCGTCAGGGCCGGGACGAAGGACCCTGGTCGGCACCGTCACGGGTGGGTACCGTCGCTGGCCAGCACGCACTCGCCCGGAGCCCGACGCATCCGGCGACGAGGGCGCGCACCGACCCGAGGAGTGCCCCATGTCCGAGCACAGCGAAGCCGTCCGCCGGCCGACGATCGACCTCCGGGAAGCCGTCCGGTCGGTGGTCCGTGGGGCGGCGGACTTCACCGGTCGTGCCGTGCGACCCGAGTTCTGGTGGTTCTTCCTCTTCAGCGCCGTCGTCGGCACCGCGCTCGGTGCGGCGAACGTGGTGACGCCCGCAGGCACCGTGATGATCGGTTCGGCACTGTCCGGTGTGTGGTCGGTCGTCGTGCTCGTCCCGACCCTCGCCGTCACGGTGCGGCGGCTGCGGGACGCCGGTCGGCGGTGGCAGAACCTGTTCTGGCTGCTCCTGCCCGTCGTCGGGCCGATCATCCTCATCGTCCGGCTCTGCGAACCCAGCGTGGTCGCGGCGACGAACGGCCCGACGGAACCGTCGACCCTGCCGCTGGACGGACAGGCGGTCCGACACTGAGCTCGGCTAACGGGCCCGAAGCGTCTGCACCGAGGAGGGTCCGCACGACGGCGTGCGGACCGTCGGACGGGAGGCGCGGTGCGGGCCCGCACCGCGCCTCCCGTCCATCGCGGAGCGAGACCACCGCGCACCCCGCGAGCGCAGCGTCCGGCCGGCAGCGCCGATGGTCCGACCGAGGCGGTCCCGTCAGTCGGCCGACACCGGCACGACGACGACCGGCGTCGCCGACCGGTGCATCATCTCGCGCGCGACGGACCCGAAGAGCTCGCCGCCGATCGTGGTGCGGTGCCGCCGGCCGACGACGACCAGTGTCGCCTCGACGCCGGCCGCCGCGAGTGCTTCACCGGCGTCGCCCTCCCAGAGCGTGGAGCGGACGGACACGGCCGGCTCCCGCCGCGCGGCTTCGCGTTCGGCCTCGCCGAGCACCAGGCGCGCGGACTGCTCGTCGGTGCTCGACGCGTCCTCGAGCAGCGCGACGGGACGTGCCGCGACGGGCGCCGTCACGCGCCACGCGTGCACGACCCGGAGCGAACGCCCGGTCCGTCGGGCTTCGCGCAGGCCGAACCCGAGCGCCGCCTCGGCGGTGTCGGCGTCGATGCCGACGACGACCGGACCGCTGCCCGGGCTCCAGTCGTCCGGTACGACGACGGTGGGCACGGGGGCCCTGGTCGCGATGCGCTCCGGGAGCGACCCCGTCAGCGCGGAGCGGACCCTGCGCGACCGGTGCGCCCCGATGACCAGGAGGTCCGCGTCGGCCGTGTCGTCCACGAGTGCGTCGGCGGCGAAGCCGCGTGCGACGGAGGTCTCGACGACGGTTCCCGGGGCGGTGCCGCGGACGAACGCCGCGGCCTCGGCGAGGCGCTCGCGCACGACGAGGACGTCGGTGTCGGCCGCCTCGAGCGCGTGCACGATCCGGACCCGCGCCGGGCTCTCGGCGGCGCGCTTCGCCGTCCACCGCAGTGCCGTCCAGCTGGCCTGAGACGCGTCGAGACCGACGAGGATCCGTTCGACGGACATGGTGTTCTCCTGCTCCTCCGGGACCGCGCGCACGCGGCGTGCGGTCTGCGCGCGATCAGCGCGCGAGGCGACGCTAACCGGCGAGGGCGCGGTCGAGCAGGGCCGAACGTCCCGCGGAGCGACGCCCTCCCGAGCCGACGGTCGCGGGTGGTCGGCGATCCGACCCGCGCAGGGACCTTCGGCTCTCGGTCGAGCGCGGCGGCGGACGTACGGTCTCGACGACGGGCGGCCGCCCGTCGGACCGGACGGAGCGGACCATGCACGACGACGTCGAACGGATCACGATCGGCCTGGACGACGAGGCGAGCTGGACCGCGCTCCGGTGGGTCGCGGAACGGGCAGCCAGGCACGCCTGCCGCGTCCGCATCGTGCGCGCGGTCGACCCGCTCGAGCCCGAGGAGGGGTGGACCCACCACCGTCTGGCGGCGGGACGTTCCCTCCTGCTGCAGTCGGCGCCAGGGATCCAGGTCGAGCTCGACGCACCGCCGGCCCCGATCGTCGACGCGCTCGTCGGCGCCGCGCAGTCGGACGACCTCCTCGTCGTCGGCAGCCACCGTCGTCGGCGCCTGCAGTCCGCGCTCACCGGGCTGCTGCCCGACCGGATCGCCGGGGCATCGCACGTGCCGACCGTGATCGTGCCGGACGACTGGCCGAGCGGCCAGCTCGACGCCGACGTCGTGCTGGCCGTGGACGCGGACACCGCTCACGAGGTCGTCGACTTCGCGATCACCGAGGCCGGTCGGCACGGTGCGGTGCTCCGCGTGGTGCACACGTGGCAGGAGTCCGCGCCGGTCGGCCCGCCCGTGGTCGCCGCCGTGGTGGAGTCACCGGTCGTCGAACGGGCGGCCGCACAGGCCGTGCTCGACGACGTCGTGACCCGCATCGCTGCCGCCTCGCCGGCGCTGATCGTCCGCACCGAACTGCTCCGCGGCGCCCCCGGAGGGACGGTCGCGGTGGCGGCGGAGCACCACGGGCTGGTCGTGGTGGGGCGTCGGCACCGGTCCACCTTCGGCGGCGAGGTCCTGGGATCGGTCGCGCAGGACCTGATGGCGGAGTCGACGACGGCGCTGTGCGTCGTCCCGCTCGAGCAGGGCTGACGCCGATCAGCCGACGACCGGGGCGACCGTCAGCTGGTCGATGACGAAGTGCACACCGCCGCACCGGGCAGCGGCGGCGTGCACCGCGCGGCGTTCCGCCACGGAGCTGACGGACCCGGCGATGGTCACGACGTGGTCGTGGACGTGGACGGCCACCGCGGCCCGCGGGACGACCAGCCCGACCACGCGTTCGACCCGGCTCCGGACGTCGGCGTCGGTCTCCTCGGGGTCGCACGCGTACGGACGGACGACGATCCGGTTCTCGATCGCGTGCATCGGCACGCACTGTTCCGCGAGTCCGACGGCGGTCACCCGGTCGCTGTGGCAGCCCACGTCGCCGGTGAGCACGACGCGACCGTTCCGCAGCGCGACGTCGAGGGAGCTGGCGTCGAGGGAGTGCTCTGCTGCCCAGGCCCGGAGGATCCGGTCCCGCCGTCCCTCGCGGACGTGACTCACGGGGCGGCCTGGTCGAACAGCCGTCCCGTGATCGAGGTGGGCTCCAGGACGACCGTCGCGCGCTTCGGGGTGGCGAGCATCGACCGCAGCCGCTGGGCGCTGGCGTTGCGCGTGTCCGGTAGGTGGGCGGTGCCCTTCGCGACGACGCTCCAGGCGGTCCAGCCGTCGTGCTCGTCGGCTTCCACCACCATCTCGCGGCCGGCGTGCACGGCGTCGAGGATGACGGTGCTCGACGTGGCGAACACCAGCCGTCGGTCCTCGGCCACGTAGTTGACCGGGATCACCTCGAGCGATTCCTCGGTGCGGAACGCGACGCGCGCGGTACGGGAGCGGTGCAGCCGTTCCCAGCACTGGTCGGCGTCGAGCCGGACCACGAGTTCGTCGTCCGGCACGTGGTCCGGCGGCGGGGCGGTGGTCATCGTCCGACCCGCTCGTCGGGTCGGAGCACGACGGCCTCGCGTTCGATCGCCGGCAGCTCGAAGACGATGCGTGCCGGCACACGTCCCGCGAGGACGTCCGCCATCGCGTCGTTCACGTCGGCCAGCGGGCGGCGGACGGACACGACACGGGTTCGACCGGCCGCGTGCAGTGCGAACACCTCGGCGAGGTCCTGCCGCGTGCCGACGATCGACCCGATGATCGAGATGCCCTTGAGGACGGTGTCGAAGATCGGGACGGACATCGTCCCGTCCGCCGGCAGCGCCACGCAGACGAGTCGACCGCCGCGCTTCAGCGACGCGAAGGCCTGCTCGAACACCGCGGCGGACGCGGCCAGGACGACGGCGACGTCGGCGCCGCCGAGCTCCTGGACCTGCGCCGCGGCGTCGCCGGACGATGCGTCGACGGTGTGGTCGGCGCCGAGGTCACGTGCGAGTCGGAGCTTCTCCGGTTCGACGTCGACCCCGATCACGTCGGCGCCGAAGACCCGGGCGTACTGCACCGCGAGGTGGCCGAGACCGCCGACGCCGAACACGGCGACGGTCTCGGCCGGTGCGACGTGGGCGACCTTGAGCGCCTTGTACGTGGTGAGTCCGGCGCAGGTCAGCGGTGCCGCGTCCCACGGGTCGACCCCGGCGGGCACCGGTACCGCGTACTCCGCGTCCGCCACCGCGAACTGGGCGAACGCGCCGTCGATCGAGTAGCCCGTGTTCTCCTGCTGCTCGCACAGCGTCTCGCGACCGTCGACGCAGTAGCGACAGGTGCCGCACGCGTGCCCGAGCCAGGGCAGCGCGACCCGCTCGCCGACCCGGCGGTCGGTGACGTCGGGCCCGACCGCCTCGACGATGCCGACCCCCTCGTGTCCGGGGACGAACGGCGGGGTCGGGCGGACCGGCCAGTCGCCGTGCGCCGCGTGGATGTCGGTGTGGCAGAGCCCCGACGCCTCGATCCGGACGAGCACCTGCCCGTGGCCGGGGTCCGGGAGGGGGCGGTCCTCGATGACGAGGGGCTGCCCGAGTTCGTGGACGACTGCTGCCTGCATGGTCGACCTTTCCGGTGGGTGCGGGACGGGACGACCTGTCCCTCGCCGCGTCGGCGCCCGCACGGTCACGATGTCGGTGCCGCGGCGCGACGGGCAGGGTCGGAGGTCCCGTCGACGATCTGCCGGGAGGTCGTCATCGCCGCCACGACTGCGAGGCCGCGCGTCACCGGCGACCGGTCCGTGACGCAGTCCGACGACAGCCAGACCACGCGGTCGGTGCCACCGCTGACCAGCCGGTCGCCGCGGCTGATGCGCAGGACACCCCCGGGCAGGAGCGCCGCCACGGCTCGGACGTAGCGCAGCGTGCCCGCCGTCACGTGGCCGCACAGGCCCAGCAGGACGGTCTCGTCGGCGATCAGCGCCGCGGCGAGGTGCAGCGTCGCGAGCTCGAGGGGGAAGCCGGCGTCGACGACGAGTTCCGTGCGGACACGCGTGGACCGGACCGAGCCGGCCGGGAGCGCCGCGGCGTGGGCAGCCACGTCGTGCAGGACGCGATCACAGCGGGAGCGCACGTCGCCGCCGAGGTCGTGCGCCGCCTGCGACCGGGCGTCCTGCGGGCCGACGGCGCGGCCGGACGGACCGGTCCCGGCGACCGCGATGCCACTGCACTCCGCGAGCAGTCGAGCCCGACCGGCGGTGCTGAGGGACGACCAGGCTGCGCGCGATGCGGCGCGTCCTCCTGCGGCGGTCGTCGCGGTGCGGTCCAGCGTCGTGGTCATGGCATCGTCCCCTCGGCGGGTCAGCGAGGTGACCACCATCGCCGCCGGGGCGTCGTCGTGGCAGGGTCGATGGTCCCGCGGCCTCAGCTTCGGCGGTCGCGGACCCCGTGGTCGGCGCCGTAGACCGCAGCCTGCGTCCGGCGCTCCAGACCGAGCTTCGCGAGCAACCCGGACACGTAGTTCTTCACGGTCTTCTCCGCCAGGCCCAGCCGGTCGCCGATCTGCCGGTTCGTCAGGCCGCCGGCGATGAGCTCGAGGACCTGCCGTTCGCGCATGGTGAGCTCCGGGACGTCATCGCGGACGTCCTTGGTCAGCCGTTCCACGGTCGCCGGCACGGTCGCGGCGGGCAGGAGTCGGCGACCCGCGGCGACTCGACGGATGTCCTCGAGCAGGGTCTGTCCCCGGATGTCCTTCACCACGTAGCCCGCGGCGCCGGCGAGGATCGCGGCCTGCATCGCGCGGTCGTCGTCGTAGGCGGTCAGCATGAGGCAGGCGATGTCCGGGAAGGCGGAACGGACCGAGCGGCAGGCGTCGATCCCGCTGCCGTCGGGGAGCCGGACGTCGAGGACGACCACGTCGGGCAGGGTCGCGGCGACGCGTCCGACGGTGTCGCGGACCGTTCCGGCCTCGCCCACCACCTCGAGGTCGGGTTCGGCGTCGATGAGGTCGGCAACGCCGCGGCGGACGATCTCGTGGTCGTCGACGAGGAACACCCGTGTGGTCATGGTCGCTCCGTTCCGGAGTGGGCCGGGACGGTCCACCGGACGCGCGTGCCGCCCTCGGGAGGCTCGTCGAGGCGGTACCCGCCCCCGCGCAACCGCGCTCGGGCCGCGAGGTTCGCCGTGCCGCTCCGTCGCCCGTGGTCGCCGGGCCCGGGCCCGTCGTCCTCGACCAGGACCTGGACGGCCTCGTCATCGACCGAGACTTCGATCCGGCAGCTCGCTTCGGGTGCGTGTCGGGCGACGTTCGCGAGCGACTCGCGGACGACGGCCGCGACGTCGAGCGCCAGGTCACCGGTGACCACGGTGTCGACCGGGCCGGCGAACGCGATCCGCGGTGCGGTGCTGAGCGCGGGCCCGAGTTCGGCGACGACGTCGAGCAACCGGTCGCGAGCGGTACGTGGTCCATGGCGGTCCGGGGTCCCGAGCGCGAACACCGCAGTCCGGATCTCCCCGATCGCCTCGTCGATGATGGTCACCTGCGCGTCGATGCGTTCGCGGACCTGTTCCGGAGCACGCTCGGCAGTCGCCTGGAGGGACAACCCTGCGGCGAAGAGCCGCTGGATGACGTGGTCGTGCAGGTCCCGGGCGATCCGACCGCGGTCCTCGGCCCGTTCGAGCAGGCGGCGGTCCTTCCGTCCCCGTGCGACGGCGAGCGCCACACTCGTCTGCCGCCCGAACTCGTCGGCCATCTCGGCCTCCGTCTCGGAGAACGGCCGGGCGCCGGGGCCTCGGGAGATCATCAGGGCGCCCAGCGGCGTGCTGCCGTCACGCAGCGGCACGGCGAGTGTCGGGCCGAGCGCGGGCGCCCAGTCGTAGGCGGGCAGATCGGCACCGGTCGGGTCGGCGATCACCGACCCCGTCGCCATGGCTCGTCCGGCGAGCGATCCGTCGGCACGGTAGTCCCGACCCTGCACCCCGGCCGCACCCGTGCCGACGGCGACCGCCACGTGGATCGTGTCCGGGGCGCTGCGCGGTTCGACGACGGAGACGAGCACGGCGTCGACGAAGGCGATCACCCGGTCGGCGATGAGGGTCAGCACGTCCTCGAGCGTCTCGTCGCCGACGAGTGCAGCCGACACCTCGGCGGCGGCCGTCGTCCACCGCTCGCGTTGTCGTGCCTCGTCGAAGAGGCGGGCGTTGTCGATCGCGACGCCGGCGGTGGCGGCGAGCGCCTCGACGAGCTCCTCGTCCTCGTCGCTGAACCGATTACGTGACGGGTTCGCGAGGTAGAGGTTGCCGTAGACGGTGTCCCGGACCCGGACCGGGACACCGAGGAAGCCCTCCATCGGCGGGTGCCCGTCGGGGAACCCGGCCGAGCGCGGGTCCCCGGCGATGGAGTCGATGCGGATCGCCGTGTGCTCGTGGACGACCGCACCGAGGAGCCCTTCGCCGTGCGGGGGGTGGCCGATGCGTGTGACGAGCTCGGCGTCCATCCCGACGTGGATGAACCGTTCGAGGGCGGTGCCGTCCGGGTTGATCACGCCGAGTGCTCCGTACCGGGCGCCGACGAGTTCCACGGCGGCGTGGACGACCGACCGGAGCGTGTCCTCGAGGTCGAGGTGCTCGACGATGCGGCGGTTGGCGGCGAGCAGGTGTCGGAGGCGCCCCTGGGTGCGGAGCACGTCCTGAGCACGGTCGACGAGCTCCTCGATCGTGCGTTCGAGCGCGGAGCGGGGGCCGTCGGGGAACGCGAGTTCGTCGGGCATCGTCGGGCCCCCCTTCCCTGCGGAGTCCCGGCTGAACCTACTCCGTCGGCGGAGTGCGGCCGCGCGGGTCATCGCGACGGGGACGGCGTCGTCATCGCCCGTCCGGGGTCGGCGTCCGCAGCGGCGCGATGCACACCGGAGTCCGTGAGGCGGCGATGAGCTCGTGCGCGGTGGACCCGAAGAACAGCCCGCCGAGCACCGAGCGGTGCTGTCGTCCGAGGACGATCACCGAGGCCTCGCTCGCGTGTCGCCCGAGGACCTCCGAGGGATCACCCTCCTCGAGCACGGGTCGGTGCCGGAGACCGGGGAACCGGATGTGGAGGAGTCGTTCGGCGTCGACGAGCACGCTGCGGGCGTGCTCCCGGATGAGGTCCGGGTCCTCGAGGACGCTGAGCCCTCCGACCCGGGCGCTCACCGGGGCCTTCCACGCCCGGACCAGGGTCAAGCGCCGGTGGTCCCTGACCGCCTGCGCGCCGGCGAAGCGGAGCGCCGTGTCACCGCTCGCGTCGTCGACGCCGAGCAGGACGTCGCCGTGGGTCGGACGCCAGTCCTCGGGGACGACGACCGTCGGGACGGTCGACAGTGTCGGGACGCGCTCCGGCATCCAGCCGTCGAGCGCGGTGCGGACGCGGTGCTGGCGTCGGGAGCCGATGACCAGCAGATCGGCCCTGGCCGCGGTCTCGACCAGGACGCGGTCCGGCGCCCCGAAGAGCGTGGCCGTGGTGACCTCGACCCGGGGGTGCGCACCCGTGAGGCGTTCGGTCGCCCGGTGCAGTCGTCGGTCGAGCGCGGGCACGTCCCCGCCCCAGCCGTTCGCGACCGTGACGACCTCGATGCGACTGCCGGGGATCACCCGACGGAGCGCGACCCAGTCGACCGCGCGGTCGCTCGCGTCGTGTTCGTCGACGCCAACGACGATGTGCTCGGTCGTGACGGCGTTCCCGTCGCGCATCACCGCGCCTCGGCGTGTGCAGGCTCGCGTGTGCGGTCGTCGGACCCGGCCACCCGGCGCGGCTGGGGGACGATGCACACGGGCGCGTGCCCGCGGTGCAAGAGTCGCTCGCCGACGGACCCGGCGAGGAAGCCGCCGAGGGCGGTCCGGTGGCGCCGTCCGACGACCACGAGGGACGCGCCGCGGGACGACTGCAGCACGACGTCGCGCGGCTGGCCCTCGACCGACGACCCGTCGACGCGCAGCGCAGGGTGCGCCCCACCGACCGCCCGCAGGGCCGCGCGGAGTTCGATGTCGGCCTCGTCGGACCAGAGCACGCGGTCCTCCTCGAGGGAGATGTCGGCGTACGGTGCCATCGCGGTCGGGACCGCCCACGCCCGGACGAGGGCGAGGTCCGCGCCGCGTCGTTCGGCGGCGTCTGCGGCCCAGGCGAGCGCGGACGCGGCGGACCGGCCGTCGACGCCGACCACGACCGGCCCGTCGCTGCGCTCCCACTCCTCGGGGACGACGACGATCGGCGTGGTTGCGTGCGCCACGATCCGCTCCGCCACCCGCCCCGTGATGGCCGCGGTGAGGGTGTGCACCTGCGGTGCGCCGATCACGAGGACGTCCCCGAGCGCGGCGTCCGCCACCAGCCGGTCGGCGGTCGGGCCGCCCGTGACGTCGTGTGTGACCGAGAGTCCCGGGTGCACTGTACGCAGGCGCTGTTCGGCGGCGTCGAGCCGGTGTTCCGACCGCGTCAGCGCCTCGCCGAAGAACTCGCTGACGGTCAGCAGTCGCACGTCGTCGACCGCGGGGTCGACGGCGTCGACCGCCCAGTCCACGGTCTTCCAGCCGGCGACGGAGTCGTCGATGGCGACGGTGTACGCGGTCATGATCGCTTCCTTTCCTGGCGGCTGCACGGTGCGTCGCCAGCGGCTCGCACCGCTTCGGTCGACGCGACGCTACGGTGCCCCGGTGGGGCCGGGGCAGGGACGAAGGTCCTCTGGCATCGTGCGGCGAGCCGACCTCGGAGGCTCGGGGGACCAACGGCCTGGCCGCCGGCGATCGCACAGCGCATCGTCGTGACCGTTGCCGACGAGAGGACCGCTCATGCCACAACCGACTCGATGGATCGTCGCGGTGGACGATTCCGATGCGTCTTGGAACGGTCTGGACTGGCTCGACGTCGCCGTCCGTGACGACGACGTCGTCCGGCTCCTCACCGTGCACGAGCGGGCCGGTGAGTCCCGGGAACGGTCGACCGGGCGGCTCACGATCGCCGAGCACCGGCTGCGGGATCGCCACCCGCGCCTGCGCGTCGTCCGTGAGGTCGTCGACGGCCCGACCGTGTCCAGACTGCTCGTCGACGCGACGGACGGGGACGTGCTCGTCATCGGCGGACGCCGTTCGGAGCGTGTGTGGGCGGCACTCACCGGTCGGGTCGCCGAGCGGATCGTCGCGCGCGTCGCCGTCCCCGTCGTCGTGGTCCCCGAGCGATGGCGGGCCGGACGCGACGAAGACGCGGTCGTGGTGGGGGTCGACGGTCGCACCGCGGGGACGGCCTTGGCGTTCGCCGCCCAGCTCGCGGAGGGGTGCAGGGACGGACTCGTCCTCGTGCGGGCGTGGGAGCCGCCGACGAGCGTCTCCCCGTTCGGTGCCGTGTACCTCGAGCGCGACCGGCCGCGGTGGGAGCACGAGGGGCAGCTCGAGCTCGACGCGGCCATCCGGACCGTGAGCCGGTCGCACCCCGATCTCCGGATGCGGGGCGAGCTCCGACAGGGGAGACCGTCCGAGACGCTCGCGCGCGCGGCTGCGACGGCCTCCGTCGTGGTCGTCGGCCGGCGTCACCGTTCGGCGGTCGGCGCGTTCCTCGGCGGGTCGGTCGGCGAGTCGCTCATGCACCGCTCGTCCGTTCCGCTCTGCGTGGTGCCTCGGTCAGCACCCGCCGTCGTGCTGGCAGCAGCAGCGGAGCGCGAGCGAGCGCACGACCACGGCGGCTCGCGACGCGACGCCCATCTCGGCTGGTGAGCGTGCCGGACGGACACAGCGGCCTCCTACCCCTTCCAGACGGACTCAGCTCCGGCGTGGCCGATGACGACGACCTCGATGATCGAGACGACGGCGACCAGCACGAGCAGCACCGGTCCGACGATCCCGACGGCCCGCACCACGCCGATGCTCGTCACCCGGGCGGTCCCGAAGCAGTGCCAGGCCCACCAGAGCGTCAGGAGCGCGAAGACCGCGATCGACCACGGGAGCATCCCGTCGGCGAGCTCGGTGTGCCGTTCGAGCAACGCGGTCTCCTGCTCGTGGTGCTCCAGCCACTCGCCGGAGGACGTCGCGAGCGGGACGGACACCAGTGCGACCAGCCCGATGACCGGCGCACCGACGGCGAGCCACCGTCGCGCTGCCGGCCACACGGCGACGGCGATCGCGGTGAGGGCCGCGACCGGGACCGCGACGGAGGTGAGGTGGACGAAGAGGGGGTGGAGCGGTATCCCGCCGAACTGCCAGTCCATGTCGGCCTTCCGCATCGTGCGCCGATCGACACCGGCGCTGTGGCTCCAGCCAAGCGCTTCCGGGCGCCGGCATCGTTCGAAACCTCACACGAACACGACCCCGCGCTCGAACACGACGGGCACGACCTGGTTCGATCAGGACCATGACCGCACCCGAACCCCACCCCGGTGAGGCGCACGACGGCGACCTCGCAGCGCGCCTGAACTGGCTCCGCGCGGGGGTGCTCGGCGCGAACGACGGCATCGTGTCCACGGCGTCGATCGTCGTGGGGGTCGCCGGGGCGTCGACATCGGTGCCCGCCATCGCGACCGCCGGGATCGCCGCGCTCGTGGGTGGCGCGGTCTCCATGGCGCTCGGGGAGTACGTGTCGGTGAGCAGCCAGAAGGACAGCCAGCGGTCGCTCATCGAGAAGGAGCGCCGGGAGCTGCGGGAGGACCCGGTCGCCGAGCTGGAGGAGCTCACGCAGCTGTGGCAGGCACGCGGGCTCCAGCGGGCGACCGCCGAGACCGTGGCGTCCGAGCTCACGGAGCGTGACGCCCTCCGCGCGCACCTGACGACCGAGCTCGGGATCGACGAGGACGAGGTCGTGAGCCCGTGGCACGCGGCGTTCGCATCGGCCGCTGCGTTCTCCGTCGGCGCCGTCCTGCCGTTGCTCGCGATCCTGCTGCCCCCGGAGTCGGTGCGGGTCCCGGTGACCTTCGTCGTCGTCCTCCTCGCCCTCGCGCTGACCGGCGCGACCGGTGCGCGGATCGGCGGCGGATCGGTGCGGCGCGCGACCGTCCGCGTCGTCCTCGGCGGAGCGCTCGCCCTCGCGGCGACGTTCGCGATCGGGTCGCTCCTCGGGACGAGCGGGGTGGTGTGACATGGCGAACATCCTGGTGGTCGAGGACGACCCCGAGATGGGTGTGCTCGTCGAACGCGGGCTCGTCGGCGAGGGGCACGCCGTGACCGTCGTGTCCGACGGCGTCGCCGCGCTCGTCCAGGCCCGCGCGCAGTCCTTCGACGCGGCCGCGATCGACGTCATGCTCCCGGAGATGTCCGGGTTCGAGGTCTGCCGTCGGCTGCGCGAGATGGGCGAGGACTTCCCGGTCGTGCTCGTCACGGCGCGCGACGCGGTGGACGACCGGGTCTTCGGGCTCGACTCCGGCGCCGACGACTACCTCACGAAGCCGTTCGCGATCGCCGAGCTCAACGCCCGCATCCGAGCCCACCTGCGCCGTCGCGCGGCGGGGACCGCGACGGTCGTCGAGGCCGGCTCGGTCCGACTCGACACCGTCGCCGTCCGCGCCGCCGTGCGCGGGCGTGACCTGCCGCTGAGCGTCAAGGAGTTCTCGCTGCTGCGGTTCCTCATCCAGGGCTCGCCGGCACCGCGGACCCGCGCCGAGGTCCTCGAGGAGGTCTGGGGGAGCGCCGAGCACTTCGACCCGACGATCGTCGACCAGTACGTGAGCTACGTCCGCAAGAAGCTGCAGGCGGCGGATGCCGACGTCGCGATCCGCACCGTGCGCGGCGTCGGCTACGCGCTCGAGGTCGTGCCGACGGCATGAGGTTCCTCCGCCGCCTCTCGATCAGCGCGCGCATCACGCTCGGCAGCCTCGTCGTGGGCGCCGTGGTCCTCTCCGGGATCGCGGTCGTGCTCCACGTGCAGATCGAGCGGGCGACGATCGCGACCGACGAGTCCCTCGCCGCCGGGGACGCCGCGCCGTTCGTCTCCGACCTCCGCCACAACCCGGACGAGGCGCCGGACCGCCCCGCCGAGGACGTCCTGGTCGGGATCCGGACCTCCTCCGGTTCGTGGCTCGTCGACTCCCTGCCGCGCGACGTCCGGGCAGCACTGCCGTCCGGTGTCCCCGAGGACGAGGTCACGCTCCGTCTGCACACCGGGCACCGGCTCGTCACCGTCGTCGGGGTGCCCGTCACCAACGACGACGGCTCCTCCGTTGTCTGGGCTGCGCACGACGGCCGTGCCGGGCAGGAGACACTCGAGCGCGTGGACCGCTCGCTCGTCGTCGGGACGGTCCTGGCGCTCGTGGCGTTCGCGGCGACAGCCTGGTTGCTCTCGACGCTGGCCCTCCGACCCGTGGGGCGGATGCGGCGGACCGCCGAGGACCTGAGCGCCGGGACCGCGGGCGGCCACCTGCCGGTCGGGGGCTCGGACGACGAGCTCGCCGCCCTCGCCCGGACGCTCAACGCATTCATCGACCGGCAGCGCGAGAACGCCGAGCGGGAGCGGCGGATGGTGTCCGACGCCAGTCACGAACTCCGGACACCGCTCGCCGCCCTGACCGCTCGGCTCGAACTCGCGCACCGCTCGTCGGGCGATGCCGAGGCCCTCGAACGCGAGCTGCGCGGCGCCGAAGGAGACGCTGCGCGGTTGGTGGCGCTCGCGAACACGATGCTCGAGCTCAGCCGGCTCGACGAGTCCGGTCCCGCGCCGTCGACCCCGGCGGCCGCGCTCGTGACGGAGCTCATGGGCTCGATCGACCGCGCGCGAGCACTCGGCGGCGCCGTCGACCGGGACATCGACTTCACGGTGGCGCTCGACGCCCCCGACGAGCGGTACGCGCTCGAGCCCGCCGCGTTCGCCCGGATCGTCGACAACCTCGTCGCGAACGCGATAGCCGCCGGGGACGACGGCGGTGTGATCCGGGTGACGCTCGCCCAGGACGCATCGCACGCGCTCGAACTCACCGTCGTCGACGACGGTCACGGTGTCCCCGAGGACTTCCTGCCCCAGGCCTTCGAGCGGTTCGCCCGGGCGGACAGTGCGCGGCGTGCGGTGCTCGGTGGCAGCGGACTCGGTCTGGCGCTCGTGCGCGGGATCGCCGAGCGCGCCGGTGGATCGGCGTCGCTCCGGAACGGAGAGAACGGAGAGAACGGCGAGAACGGCGAGAACGGTGAGTACGGCGGCGCGATCGCGACCGTCCGGTTGCCCGCGACCTGACGCCGATCCGACGCCGGCGCCGATCACTCGAGGTCTCGAACGAAGCGCACGTCCCGTTCCGGGTTCCTCCATAGCTCCGATGCCGATGCTGTGAGCCACCCGATCACATGCTGGAGAGGAACGAGCCGATGATCGACACCGCTCGCCCCACTGCTCGTCCCGTTCCGAGACCCATCGGAGACGACGAACCCCTCGAGGTCGCGGCCCGTCGTCGCCGCCGAGCCGGACGCCGCCGCAACGCCGTCACCGACCTGCTCGGGATCCTCGCCTGGGTCTCGGCAGCCGTGGCCGTCATGCTCTGGCTCGTGTCGCCCGGATCGCACACGGTCGTCGGCATCGGCGGCTGGCTCACCGACGCCGGGATCGTCGCGGGACTCGTCGCGACCGACCTCGTGCTCGTCATGCTCGTGCTCGCCGCGCGCGTGCCGCTCATCGACCGGACCTTCGGCCAGGACAACGCCATCGCGGTGCACCGGTCGCTCGGGAAGCCCGTGCTGTACCTGCTGCTCGCGCACGGAGCGCTCCTGACCCTCGGGTACGGCGCCTCGGCGGGCACCGGGCCGATCGCCGAGACGATCGCGCTCTTCTCCACGCCGGACATGCCGCTGGCCTACCTCGCACTCGGACTCTTCGTCGCCGTCGTGGTGTCCTCGCTCGTCGCGGTCCGCCGTCGCCTGCCGTACGAGGCCTGGCACGTCATCCACCTCCTCAGCTACGCCGCGGTGCTCGTCGCGCTGCCGCACATGCTCAGCGTCGGCAGCGTCCTCGCGCAGGGCACGTGGCAGCGGGTCTACTGGATCGCGCTGTACGTCCTGGCCCTCGGACTGATCGCCCTGTACCGGTTCGCGCTGCCCCTCGTCGTGACGCTCCGCCACCGCATCCGTGTCGTCGGCGTCGAGCCCATCGCACCGGGCGTCGTGTCGATCCACCTCGCCGGACGGGACCTCGACCGCCTCGGGACCGAGGGCGGGCAGTACGGGGTGTGGCGCTTCTGGACCGCCCGCACCTGGTGGCACGCCCACCCGGTGTCGTTCTCCGCCGTCCCCGGCCGCGATCGTGCCCGGATCACGGTGCGTGACCTCGGCGCCGGCTCCGCGCGACTCGGCCGGATCACCCCGGGTGCGTTCGTCTCCCTCGAGGGCCCCTACGGCCTGTTCACCAGCCGGGCTCGGACCGCGCCGTACCTCGCCCTCGTCGCCTCCGGCATCGGGATCACCCCCGTGCGGTCGTTGCTCGAGGACACCGACCTCCGTCCGGGTGAGGCCACCGTGCTGCTGCGCGGGACCGACGCCGACCAGCAGTACCTGTGGCACGAGACCGCCGACCTCGCCGAGGCGACGGGCAGCCGGCTGTACACGATGGTCGGTCACCGGTCCCGCTCCCGCGAGAGCTGGATGACCGAGGAGGACGTCCGGCGCGGGGTCTCCCTCCGGTCGGTGTTCCCGAACCTGCTCCAGTCCGACCTGTACGTGTGCGGGCCGCGCGCTTGGTCCGATCTGGTCGTCCGCGAAGCCCGAACGGCCGGTGTCCCGGAGCACCAGATCCACCAGGAACGGTTCGAAGCATGAGAGCACGCGTCATCGCCGGCGGGGTCGTCTCGTCCATCGCGGTCCTGGTCATCGGGTGGCAGCTCGGCGGCCAGGCCGCGGTCACCGCCCCGGCACAGCAGAGCACGACGTCGGGTGCCGGCACGACCGGCAGCACCGGCACCGGCACCGGCAGCACCGGCGGGTCCTCCACCTCCGGCACCTTCACCGGCGACACGACGCAGACCCGGTACGGCCCGGTGCAGGTCCAGATCACCGTCGCGAACGGGACGATCACCGACGTCACCGCGCTGCAGCTCACGAACAGCGACGGGCGGTCGGTGCAGATCAGTCAGCAGGCGGCCCCGATCCTCCGCCAGGAGGCGCTGCAGGCGCAGTCCGCGCAGATCCAGTCCGTCAGCGGCGCGACCTTCACCAGTGAGGGCTACACGACGTCCCTCCAGTCCGCGATCGACAGGGCCGGACTGTGAGCGGCGTCACCACCTTCGAGACGATGGGCACCGTCGTGAGCCTCCGGGGAGCGACCCCGGAGGCCGCATCCGAGGTGCGCGCCGTCTTCGCCGGCTACGACCACCGCTACAGCCTGTACGACCCGTCGTCGGTCCTCAGCCGCGTCGCCGACGGTTCGGTCCGGCTCGCGGACACCCCGTCCGAGGTGCGTGACGTCTACGCGCTCGCGCTCGACTGGCGGGAGCGCACCGGGGGCGCGTTCACCCCGCACCGCCCGGACGGCGAGATCGACCTCTCCGGCGTCGTCAAGGCACTCGCGATCCGCGACGCCGGAGCCGTGCTCGACGCCGCGAGCAGCGACGGCGACTGGATGGTCAGCGCCGGCGGCGACGTGCTCGTCCGCGGACACCACCGCGCCGACGACCCTTGGAGCGTCGGCGTCGTCGACCCGACCCACCGGGACACCGTCGTCGGCGTCGTCCGGCTCGAGGCACCTCGTCGTGCGGTCGCGACCTCCGGCACCGCCGAGCGCGGCGAGCACATCTGGCGCCGGGCGACCCCGACGTTCGTCCAGGCGACGGTCATCGCCGACGACATCGTCACGGCGGACGTCCTCGCGACCGCGGTCGTCGCCGGCGACGAGGACGACCTCCGGCGGCTCACGAGCGACGCCGACGTCGACGTGCTCGCGTTCACCGCCGACGGGACGGTCTGGGCCACCCCCGGCGCCGCCGCGACCGTCCGTCAGGTCCCCGCGGCCCCCTGAGCGACGGTGTCGGCCGGCTGGGACACCACGCTCAACTCTGGCTCGGGCCCGGTCCGAGCACGGTCGGGTCCGGGCCCTCGACCGGCACGTCGAGGAGCTCGACCAGGATCGTGTGGGTCGGTGTGGACCCGGTGTTCCGCCCGCTGTGTCGCTGCGCCGGGAGCCACACCGCGGTCCCGGCGGGCAACGCCACGTCGAGCTCCCTCCCGTCGGCCACCAGTCGGCGATCGAAGCCCGTCAGCGTGACCATGACGCTCGCCGGGTGTCGGTGCACGTGGGTCCGGTCGCCCGGTACGTCGGTGTAGTCGAGCACGCGGACGTGCTCGTTCTCCCAGAGCAGCCGGTAGTGCTCGGGATCGGTCTGCAGGGGATCGTCGTCGGTCCGCATCATCGCGCTCGCCTCCTCGACGGGGTGATCGGGACTCATCCTCGTCCGGCTGTGCCGGCGCGCACCTGCGCGATCCAGAACGCGATGCGGACGCCCGGTCGTGGCACGGACGGGAGGCGCGGTGCGGGCCCGCACCGCGCCTCCCGTCCGTCCTCGGTGCGTCGAGGGCCGCACGGCCCCCGTCAGCCGGGTGTCGCGGCGGGCTCGCCCGCATCGGGACCGGCCGACTCGTCGACCGGTCCGCCGATGCCCTCGACGAGCCGGATCGTCACCTCGACCAGGTCGGCTGGGGCGCCCGTCCGCTCGTCGACCAGGTCGCGGATGCGCTCGCCCACCTCACGGACCGTCTCCGGTGCCGGACGTGCGTCGTCGACGGCGATCCCCGCCCCGATCCGGAGCGCCGAGCCGTCGCGGTGCACGTCGACGAGCACGTCGGGCTCCTGCAGCGCGAAGGTCGATGCGACGGCCTCCGCGGCCGCGTGCACGATCGGCCTCGTCGGGTACACGCCCGTGACGCCGGGGACGCCCCGGATCCGGTCGGTGAGGGCTCGGGACAGCGCTTCGTCGCTCACGTCGGGCTCCTACGGCAGGTAGACGTCGTCGAACACCACGTCGACGGACGCAACGGTCAGGGTGGTGTGGCGTGCGAGCGCCGCGGCGATCCGCACCCGGAGGCGGTCGGCGGTCTCGTCCGCGGGCGCCCCGTAGACGAGTCCGGCGGTCACGCGCACGTGGACGGGGGCCCCGGGGTCGCCGAGTTCACCGTCGAGTGTGCAGCTGCCCATCACGACCCCGCCCATCGTGTCGCCGGTCCGCCGGACCAGTCCACGGACGGCGGCCTCGGTCATGGACAGGCGGAGTCGGGGATCGGGGTGGGGGACGGGCACGTCCCGACCGGGGCGGACCTCGGAGCGGATCGTCGCGAGCAACCGGTCGACCCAGTCGGTCTCGCGGTCCGGTTCGGCGTCGGCCCGGTGCTGCAGGGCGCCGAGGGAGAGTTCGCGCAGCCGCTCCATGTTCGACAGGGCGAGACGGCACGAGGCAGAGCCCTCGATGGCGGGGTCGCGTGGTGACCGGCCACGATCGAGGTACTCCGCGAGCTCCTCCATCGTGTGGCCGTCGAGGTCGTCCTCGGGCACGGGGACATCGTCGATGTCGCTCATCGCCATGCCTCCATCTCCACGGTCAGGAACCGACGGGCACGAGCGAGCAGCCCACGCACCGTCGACACCGGCAGCTCGAGTTCGTCGGCGATCTGCTGGTAGCTGTAGCCGGCCGTCTCACGCAGGAGCCAGCAACGCCGCTGGTCTGCGGGGAGGCGGTCGAGCGCGGTCCACATCGCGTCGAGCTGCATCCGCGTCTCGACGATACGCTCCGGCTGCCGAGCGACCTCGGCCGGGTGCTGCACGGTGTCGACGTCGTCGTGGTGTCGTCGTCGGCGGAGCCGGTCGAGCGCCTTCCGGGTGACGATCTGCATCACCCAGGGACGGAACCGGGCGGGGTCGTTGAGGTCGGACAGTCGACGCCAGCCGGTCAGGAAGGAGTCCTGCACGACGTCGTCCGATTCGACGTTCGAACCGAGCATCTGCTCGGCGTAGAGGCGCATGACCGGGCCGTGGCGCCGGGCGAGGACCTCGAACGCGTGCACGTCGCCCTCGACGGCACGGACCACGAGGGTGGCGTCCTCCGCACGAAGGAGGGGATCGTCGTGGTCCATCCCCGCCTTCCGGTCGTCGTCCACGGTCGCCGTCCGGTCGTGGTCCGTCCACCCTGCACCGGCCGGCGGCGAAACGCCCGGGCGGACCGGAGGCCGACCGTTTCGTGACGGAACCGGGTGTCGCGTCGTCTTCTCCGCGGAATGATCGACGACAGCAACGCCACGTACTCCGCCGACCCGGTCCCGAGCGGCACCGGGTCCGACCGGCTTCCCCGCATCCCGTGCCTCAGCGTCTTCGACCGGTGGCGCTGCGGACTCGCCGACGGGCACGCGGGACACCACGAGTCGGTCGTCAGCGGCTCGGTCACGCGGTGGAACGAGGGCATCACCGGCCGCCGACTGCAGGACCTGTAGCCGCTACTCCCGTCGCCGGCGCTCCGCACGCCCGGGCCCGTGCGGACCCGGGATCGCGCGGGAACGGGACAGCCCGCGCGACGCTGCGGCCGCTTTGCGCGCCAGGTGCCGCCGCGGTCGTCGGCGGGGGACAAGAACCCCGTCGTCCGACCCCGTTCCTGGGACATCGCTGAACAGCACGAGCCGGGTGTGACTTCCGTCTGGTGGGCCCCGTCTCATCCGTGAACAGCAACCGCTGGGAACGCCCGGCGGGTCAACGGAAGGAACGAACATGGCTGACACCACGACCACCACGACTGCTTCGGCTGCGACGGCTTCGGGGGTCGCTCGGAAC
>NZ_JAFEVQ010000029.1:0-45032 GCF_020882855.1 Curtobacterium sp. GD1
CTCCGAGGCGCCCGCCGCCGCGACGACGGAGGCGACGACCGCCTCGGAGTCCCCCCGTTCCTCCAGGCGTTCCAGCAGCTTCACGGCCCGCTCCATCGGCGGCATCGCCCGGGGCACCCCGTCGAAGACGCTCCGCCGCGAGGACTTCTCCGCAGCCTTGGCCGCCCGCCAGACGCGCACGACGTCCTCCACGGTGTCCGCCCGTTCGTCCCCGAACACGTGCGGGTGCCGGCGCACCATCTTGTCCCGGGCGCCGGCGGCCACGTCCTCGAGGTCGAACGACTCCGCGAGTCCCGCGTGGAGGACCACCTGGTAGAGCACGTCGCCGAGCTCCTCGCGGAGTTCGTCGTCGTCCCCGGAGTCGATCGCGTCGACCAGCTCGTACGACTCCTCGACCGCGTACCGCGCCAGCGAGGCATGGGTCTGGGCGCGGTTCCAGACGCACCCTCCGGCGGGGTCGAGCAGGCGGTCGACGACGGTGACGAGGTCCGAGACGGCGGTCATGCGGTCATCGTGCCACGCGGCACACCGTGGACGCCGCCGAGGGTCGGCCGGTATGCTGTACGTGGCGTGTCGGGAAGTCTGGTCGACGATCTCCCACCCGACCCTTCTCCGACGGAGCTCCATGCCGGCAATCGTCCGTTCCCCCCGCTTCAGCGCCATCGCACTCCTCACCGCGGCCGTCCTCGGGCTCGTCGTGGCGAACTCGCCGCTCGGCCCCGGCCTCGAGCACCTCCTGCACGTGCACGCCCCGTGGGGTGCGGTCGGACTCGACCTCTCGGTGTCGCACTGGATCAGCGACGGCCTGCTCGCGGTGTTCTTCCTGCTCGTGGCGATCGAGCTGAAGCACGAGCTCGTCGCCGGTGAGCTCTCGAACCCGAAGACGGCGGTCATCCCCGCGATCGCGGCGGTCGGCGGCGTGCTCGTCCCGGCCGGGATCTACCTCGTCGTGACCGCGGGGACGCCGTACGGGCACGGGTGGCCGATCCCGACCGCGACGGACATCGCCTTCGCACTCGGCGTCCTGGCGATGTTCGGTCGCGGGCTGCCCTCGACGCTCCGGGTGTTCCTGCTGGCCCTGGCGGTGCTCGACGACCTCATCGCGATCATCATCATCGCCGTCGTGTTCGCGCACGACACCGACTTCCTCGCGCTGGCCGGCGCCGTCGTCGTGCTCGCGCTCTTCTGGCTGCTCGGCAAGGCCCTGCGCCCCGGGCGTCCCGGCCAGACCTGGGTCATCGCGGGCATGGTCGTGCTCGGTGTCCTGACGTGGTGGCTCGTGTACCACTCGGGCGTGCACGCGACGATCGCGGGCGTGGCGCTCGGGCTCGTCCTGCCGCGCCGCCCCGGGCACACGCTGCACGGCAACGTCGAGCCGTGGTCGAACGCGATCGTCCTGCCGGTGTTCGCCTTCGCGTCGGCCGCGGTGGTGGTGCCCGCCGTCGGCATCGGGGAGCTCTCGCCGACGTTCTGGGCGGTGGTGCTCGCGCTGCCGGTCGGCAAGGTGATCGGCATCACGCTGTTCGGGGCTGTCGCGACCCGGATCTTCCGAGCGCCCGGCCGCTCGACGCTGTCGTTCTGGTCGATCGTCACGGTGGGGGTGCTCGGCGGGATCGGGTTCACGGTCTCGCTGCTCATGAACGAGCTCGCCTTCGCCCGCAACGAGGAGATCCTCGACGAGGGGGTGCTCGCCGTCCTCGTCGGCTCGGGCATCGCGATCGTGGCCTCCGCCGTCGTGGTCAGCCTGCGGGCGCGTCGGTACCGGGCGCGGCGGGAGCTCTCCGAGGCCGAGGCGACCGAGTAGCGGGGTCGCGCGGGGTCCGTGCGCGCGCCTGTTCCGACATTGCACGCGTCGATCGACTGGCGGAACGTCGGACGATGCACGCGCAAGAGATGCGCGCGCACGTTCCGACTTTGCACGCGTCGATCGACCGGCGGAACGTCGGATGATGCGCACGGACGCAAGCGTCCACGCGCGCGACGGCAGCCCACCCGACGACTACGCCGCCGGCGTCTCCGCCGGCGCCTTCGACGCCCCGTACACGGCCGTCAGGATGCTCTCCACCCACTGGATGAGCGCAGCGTCCGGCAGGGTCTCACCGTGCGGCTTCGGCAGTGGGATGCTCGCCGCGTCCTGCTGCGGGAACCACCGGGCGCCCGGGAACATCCGCTTGAGCCGCACCTGCGCCGAGTCGGCGAGCTCCTTGCCCGCGACGCGCAGGTTCGACCCCATCACGACGACGTCGGAGAGCCCGACCTGCTGCGCCATCCGGCGGAGGCGTGACACCTCGACCAGGGTGAGCACGGCCTGCGGCGGCTGGCCGTACCGGTCGGTGAGCTCGTCGAGGACCATGTCGATCCCCTCGGCCTGGGCCGCGGGGGCGGAGGCGGCGGAGAGCTTCTGGTACGCCTCGAGCCGGAGCCGCTCGGACTCGACGTAGTCGTCCGGGATGTGCGCGTCGACGGGGATCTCGAGCCGGAGCTCGGTCTGCCCCTCGGCGACGTCCCCGCGGAACTGCGAGACGGCCTCGCCGATCATGCGCAGGTAGAGGTCGAACCCGACGCCCGCGATGTGGCCGGACTGCTCCCCGCCGAGCAGGTTGCCCGCCCCGCGGAGCTCGAGGTCCTTCATGGCGACCTGCATGCCCGCGCCGAGCTCGTTGTTCGCGGCGATGGTCTCGAGGCGGTCCTGTGCGGTCTCGGACAGGGGCTTCTCGGCGTCGTAGAGGAAGTACGCGTACCCGCGCTCACGCCCTCGCCCGACACGACCACGCAGCTGGTGCAGCTGCGACAGCCCGTACTTGTCCGCCTTGTCGATGATGAGCGTGTTCGCGTTCGCGATGTCGAGGCCGGTCTCGATGATGGTGGTCGAGACGAGGACGTCGAACCGGCGCTCCCAGAAGTCGACCATCACCTGCTCGAGCGTCGACTCGGACATCTGCCCGTGCGCGACGGCGATGCGGGCGTCGGGGACGATCTCGGCGAGGTGCGCGGCGACGGACTGGATGTCCTTCACGCGGTTGTGCACGTAGAACACCTGCCCTTCGCGCAGGAGCTCGCGGCGGATGGCGGCGGCGACCTGCAGGTCGGACTGCGGCCCGACGAAGGTGAGGATCGGGTGGCGGTCCTCGGGCGGGGTCGCGAGGGTGGACATCTCGCGGATGCCGGTGACCGCCATCTCGAGCGAGCGCGGGATCGGCGTCGCGGACATCGCCAGGACGTCGACGTTCGTCTTGAGCTTCTTGAGCTGGTCCTTGTGCTCGACGCCGAACCGCTGTTCCTCGTCGATGATGACCAGGCCGACGTCCTTGAACTGGATGCCCTGCGACAGGATCCGGTGGGTGCCGATGACGATGTCGACCGTGCCGTCGGCGAGGCCCGCGATGGTCTCCTTCGACTCCTTCTCGGTCTGGAACCGGCTGAGGGCGCGCAGGTGCACGGGGAAGCCGGCGAAGCGCTCCTGGAAGGTCTCCATGTGCTGGCGCACGAGCAGCGTCGTGGGGACGAGCACGGCGACCTGCTTGCCGTCCTGCACGGCCTTGAACGCGGCGCGGATCGCGACCTCGGTCTTGCCGTAGCCGACGTCGCCGGAGAGCAGGCGGTCCATCGGGATCGGCCGCTCCATGTCGCGCTTGATCTCGTCGATCGTGGTGAGCTGGTCGGCCGTCTCGGCGAACGGGAACGCCTCTTCCAGCTCGCGCTGCCACGGGGTGTCCGGGCCGAACGCGTGCCCCTTCGACGCCATCCGCGCGGAGTAGAGCTTCACGAGGTCGACGGCGATGTCGCGGACGGCCTTGCGCGCCTTCGACTTCGCCGAGGCCCAGTCCGAGCCGCCCATCTTCGACAGGGTCGGGGACTCGCCGCCGACGTACCGCGAGAGCTGGTCGAGCTGGTCGGTGGGCACGAAGAGCTTGTCGCCCGGGTACCCGCGCTTCGACGGCGCGTACTCGAGCACGAGGTACTCGCGCTGGGTCTTCACCGCGTTGCGGCCGCCGGAGCTCACCTCGCGCGAGACGAGCTCGACGAACTTGCCGATGCCGTGCGTGGCGTGCACGACGACGTCCCCGGGCTTGAGCTGCAGCGGGTCGACGACGTTCTTGCGCCGGCTCGCGAGCTTCTTGACGGTGCGCGCGCCCTGCTGGACGCTGCGGCCGTAGAACTCGGCCTCGCCGAGGACCGCGATGCGCGGATCCGGGGTGGCGAAGCCGTGCTCGACGGTGGCGGTCGTGACGACGGCGACGCCGGGCTCGGGAGGCGCGGTGACGGTTTCGGCACGGGCGGCGACCCCCGCGTCGGCGAGCACCTGCACCGCCCGTTCGACCAGCCCTTGGCCCTGGGCGGTCACCACGACGGCCCACCCGTCGTCGGTGAGTTGCTTCACGTGCGCGATCGCACCGTCCGCGCTGCCGGCGAAGCTCGGGATCGCCTCGGCCCGGACGCGGATGTAGTCGCCCGCCTCGGCCACGGCTTCGGCGTCGGTGAGCACGCGCTCGGCGTCGCCCTCGTCCAGCCCGGAGTCGAACGGGGAGACCGTCCACCAGGTGCGCTGCCCACGGCCGTTCTTGAGCTGCTGGACGGTGAGGAAGTTGCCGGCGTCGAGGTCGATCGGCGCCTGCGCACCCGCGACCGCGGCGCTCCAGGCGGCCTGCAGGAACTCGGTGTTCGTCTCGGCGAGGCTGTGCGCGCGGCCGCTCACCCGCTCGGGCGAGAACACCGCGATGACGGAGTCGTCCGGCAGGTAGTTCGTGACCGGCACGAGGTCCTGCACGAGCGCGGGGGCGAGGGACTCCATGCCCTCGACCGGGATCCCCTCGGCGATCTTCGCGAGCATCTGGGAGAGGTTCGGGAACTCGTGCAGCATCTCGCGCGCCCGCTGCCGGACGTCGTCGCTCAGGAGGAGTTCGCGCGAGGCCGTGAGCTCGACGGAGCCGAGGTCGTCGTCGGTCGTGCGTTGGTCGGCGACGGAGAAGGCCTTGATCGCCTCGATCTCGTCGCCGAAGAAGTCGACGCGGACCGGGTGGTCGGCCGTCGGCGGGAAGACGTCGAGGATGCCGCCGCGCACGGCGAACTCACCGCGGCGGGTGACGAGGTCGACCCGGGCGTACGCCATGTCCACGAGCTGCCCGGCGATGGTGCCGAGGTCGTTGCCGCGGGACTCGGTGCGGAGGGCGATCGGCGCGAGGGAGGTGAGGTTGCCCGCGATCGGCTGCAGCGCCGCCCGGACGCTCGCCACCACCACGGTCGTGCGGCGCTCGGCCGCGGGGGCGTCCTGCCACGCGGCGAGCTTCCGGAGGGTCGCGATGCGCGTGCCGACGGTCTGCGCGCTCGGGCTGAGCCGTTCGTGCGGCAGGGTCTCCCACGCGGGGAACTCGAGGACCTCGGCATCGGGGAGGTAGCTGCCGACCGATGCGCGGACGGCCTCGGCCTCGCGCCCGGTGGCCGTGATCACGAAGACGCACTGCGGCCCGGTGCGTTCGGCCAGCAGGGCGCCGAGCAGTGGCACGCGCAGACCGTCGACGACCGAGAAGTCGGCGTCACGGGGTGCGGCACGGAGGACGCGATCGAACGCGGAGGCGCGCGAGAGCGCAGGGATGATGCCCGAGATCGTCACTCAGGAGATGGTACCGGCCACCACTGACACCGACCGCTGTGTGCGCGGCCGGCGAACGCACGGCACCGGGCAGCGCCGCTCAGGACGGGGCGTGCACGCGCTGCTGTGCGGCGAGGAGCCCGAGGTCCGCGATCGCCTCGACCGCGTCCGCGCCGTCCGCCAACAGGTTCGGCAGCGTCTTCTTCTCGGTCGGCGAGAAGTCACGCAGCACGTAGTCGGCCGGGTCCTGGCGCCCGGGGGGTCGGCCGATGCCGATCCGCACGCGGGTGAACTCGTTGGTCCCCGTGGCCTTGATGATGTCGCGCAGGCCGTTGTGGCCGCCGTGCCCGCCACTGCCCTTCAGGCGGACGGTGTCGAACGGCAGGTCCAGCTCGTCGTGCACGACGACGAGGTCGGCCGGGGTGGCGCTGTAGAACCCGAGCACGCTCGAGACCGGGCCACCCGAGGTGTTCATGAACGAACCGGGCTTGGCGAGCACCAGGCGGGGTCCCCCGGGCACCAGGCGTCCCTCGGCGACCTGGTTCGGGGTCTTGTGCTTCTTGAACGTCGCGCCCATGCGGGCGGCGAGTTCGTCGAGGACCATCTGGCCGACGTTGTGACGGTTGCCCGCGTAGCCGGGCCCGGGGTTCCCGAGCCCGACCACGACGAGCGTCTTGCCTGTCATCAGCGTCGGCCAGATGTCCGCGAAGGGGTGTTACTCGCCGTCGACCGGGGCGGAGCCGCCCTCGGCACCGGCCTCGGCGCCCGCCTCGGCAGCGGCCTCGTCGGCGGCGTCGTCGTCGGCGGTGCCACGCGGGGTGACGATCGCGACGACGAGTGCCTCGGCGTCGGTCTCGAGCTCGGCGCCCTCGGGGAGCTGGAGCTGCGAGGCGTGGATCTGCGTGCCGTCCTCGAGGCCCTCGACGTCGACGACGACGTGCTCGGGGATGGAGGTGGCGAGCACCAGGAGCGAGACCGTGTTGAGGTCCTGCACGTGGATGGTGCCGGAGAAGGACTCGCCCTCGACGACGACGGGCACGTCGACCGTGACCTTCTCGCCGCGGCGCAGGACCACGAGGTCGATGTGCTCGATGATCTGGCGCACCGGGTCACGCTGGACGTCCTTGACGAGGGCGAGCTGGGCAGCACCCTCGATGTCGAGGTCGACGACCGCGTTGGCGGTGCGGACGAGCAGCATGGTCTCGTGGCCGGGCAGCGTGATGTGCTTCGGCTCGGTGCCGTGGCCGTAGACGACCGCGGGGATCTTGTCGGCGGCACGGAGCTTGCGAGCAGCGCCCTTGCCGAACTTGGTGCGGACTTCCGCTGCGAGCTTGGTGTAGTCGGCCATGGTGTCTCCTGGTCTCGGGGACGACACCGGGGTGCCGGCATCGTGGGGGTCTGTGGTGTTGCAACTCGAACGCGTGCACGCGTGAGGAACGTTCCCAAGCTGGGCCGGGTCTCCCACCGCGTCGATCACGGCCGCGCATGCGCGGCCCTCGCCGAAGTCAGTCACCGAGTCTAGCAGGACCGATCCGGGCGTGTCGCACCGTGCCCTGGACGTCGGTACAGGCGGCCTGGAGGCGCGGTGCGGGCCCGCACCGCGCCTCCAGGCCGCAGGTGGTCGCGTCAGTGGCCCGCCGCTTCGGCGCCCTCCGGCACCTTGAGGAAGGACAGCACCACGAACGCGAGCACGTAGAGGCCGACGAACGTCCAGACGACGCCGCCGGGGCCGCCCCAGGGCAGCACGGCGCTGACGACGGCGTTGCCGAGGAACGTCGCACCACCCGCTGCGGTGGCGTACATGGCCATCGCGGCGCCGCGGCGCTCCTCGCCGGCGAAGGCGGGGACGATCGCGCCCATCGGGGTGAACCCGGCGAGCATGATGCCGAACACGGTGCCGGCGGCGGTCGCCAGCCAGAAGCCCCACTCGGAGCCGGCCGGCACGAGGTGCGGGACGTACCACCAGGCGAGCAGGCCGATCGCCGAGGCGCCGATGCCGAACCACTTCACGGTGCGGATCCACCCGATGCGGTCGCCGAGGGCGCCGAAGAACGCGTTGAACAGGATGTTGCCGGCGTAGACGATCACGGTCATCGTCAGCCACTTCGACTGGCCCCAGCCGAGCTCGGTGCCGATGATCGCGGGCATGATCACGAACATGCCGAACTCCGGGGCGGTGTTCACGAGCCGGATGAGGACCGCGAGCAGGACCTTCGGGCGCTTGACGCAGACCTCGATGCCGCTCGCGATCACCCGGGCGGCGGAGTGCGAGCGCGGCGCGATCCGACCGAGGCCGGTGGGCTCGTGCACGCCGAACCGGACGATCGCCCAGCCGACCGCGACGAGGAGCAGCGACAGCGCCATCGACCAGGTCTCCCCGGTGTGGCCGCCGCCGAACGCGGGGATTGTGCCGATCGCGATGAGCGAGCCGAGCGTCGGCAGGCCGCCGGTGAACACGACGTAGAACCAGCCGACAGCGGTCGCGTTCCGCTCGCGGGCGACCGTGTGGTTCACCCAGCAGAGGAACGAGAACGCGAACAGCGGGAAGCCGAGGCCCCGCAGGAAGTACGTCAGCGCGATGAGGCCGACCGACGCGGTGGGCAGTGCCGCGAGGAACGCGACCTGGAACACGACCCAGAGCACGGCGCCGATGGTCATCACCCGGCGCGGGCCCCAGAGCTCCGACAGCACGCCGGCGAAGTACGACGCGACGAGGACCGCGACGCCGTAGAGGCCGATCACCATCGCGGCACTGTCGACCCCGCCGGAGCCGAGCGCCGCCGCGATGTGCGGGGAGATGAAGTTCGACTCGATGCCGTCGCCGGTCATGAAGACCAGGACGCCGAGGAAGCCCCAGCGCAGCGGGTGCGGGATACCGAGGCGGGCGAGGAGCCCCTCGCGGGCGGCAGCGGCTGGTGGTGCGGGCGGTGGTGCGGCGGTGCCGGACTCGGGTGCGGTGACGCCGTTCGGCGGCGTGAGGGTGGTGGTGCGGGCGGTGCGGGGTTCCGACATGTGTCGTCTCTCCTGGAGGGGCCCCGGAGTGCTCGACCCGGCATCGCGGCATGTCTCCGGGGTGCGCCGCGCGCCGCGCAACACCTCGCCCGCGCAGGGGCTGCGGGTGGGGTGCTGCGTCGGCGATGATGCGAGTCCTGTACCCGGGCCGCCCGGTGCTGTCGGCGGGGCGGACCCGGCGGACCATCGCCGGCCCGAAGCATGGTGCCCGAGATTAGACCGCTCCAACGCAGTCCGTCAAGAACGACAACTGTTGGGTAACGATGTGGGCTCCGGGGCCGCTCGAGGGGTACTGGTCACGCCGCCGGTCAGCGGCCGACCTCGCGTCGGTGGTGCTGGGCGGCCGCGAGGAGCTCGCGGGCTCGGTCGCTCGTGGTCTCGGCGTCGTCGCGGGCGTGTTCGAGTCGCGTGACCTCGGCGGTGGCCTCGGCGAGCTGGCGTTCGAGGTCGGCCCGGCGGTCCTCGGCGGTCGCGAGGGCGTCCTCGGCCGCGTCGAGTGCGGCGTCGGCGTCGCGGGACTCCGTCCGTGCGGCCGTCTCGGCCTCGCGCGCTGCGCGGCGTTCGGCGGCCGGGTCGGTCTCGGGTGAGGAGTCCGGGGAAGGCTCCGGCTCGCGGTCCGGCTTGCAGTCGGGCTTCCGGGAGGCGCGGGTCGTCCCCGCCGCGCGTCTCCCCTCCGTGATGGGGATCGGCGCCGCGCCGCTCCCCGACCACGCATCGGGCACCGCATCCGGATCGGCGAGCGCCCCGTCGAGGTCCACGTCGTCGAACCCGGCGCTCTCGAGCGCGCGGACGAGGAGCCCGGAGCGCACCGCGGCACCGGCGTGCGGGTCCGCCATCGCGGCCTCGATCGTCGCCCGCACCTGGTCGAGCACGGCCGGCGTCACCGGGTGCCCGGCATCGGACGCGAGGTCGGCACCGGCCTGCGTGAGCGCGTCGACCACGCCCGCTCGCTGACGCCGGAGCTTCCGGATGACGGCCGGGTCGGCATCCGCCTGTGCCTGCCGGATGGCGGGTCCGAGGTCGACGGCCTCGTCCAGTGCGCCCTCGTGCGCCAGCAGGTCGATGACCCACGCGGCGGGCGCGGGCTTCCTGAGGCCGCCGATCGCCGTCGCGAGCGCACGGTCGTCCTTCCGGACCGCCCGCTGACGCGCGGTCCGCTCGGCGACGAAGTCCGCGGGCGCGACGAGGAGCAGTTCCCTCGCCACGTCCGCGAACCCCATGCGGCCCAGCTTGCCCGCTACCAGTCGTGGACGGTGCCGTCGGCGAGGCGGTTGAAGGGCAGGTACGCCTGCTCGTAGGGGTACTTGCCGGCTTCGTCGACGTCGAGCGAGACCCCGAGGCCCGGCTCGTCGCCGGGGTGCAGGTACCCGTCGGTGAAGGTGAAGGTCTGCCGGAACACCTGGTTCGTCTTCGGGCCGTGCTGCATGTACTCCTGGATGCCGAAGTTGTGGATCGCCAACCCGAGGTGCATCTGCGCCGCAAGGCCCACCGGCGAGATGTCGGTCGGCCCGTGGAACCCGGACTTGATCTGGTACATCGCGGCGTAGTCCATCGTCTTCTTCAGTGGGGAGATGCCGCCCATGTGGGTCACGGCGCCGCGGACGTAGTCGATGAGCTGGTCGCGGATGATGTCCTTGAAGTCCCAGATCGTGTTGAAGACCTCGCCGATCGCGAGCGGCGTCGTGGTGTGCTGCCGGACGAGCTTCAGGGCCTCTTGGTTCTCGGCCGGGGTGCAGTCCTCGAGCCAGAACAGGTCGTACGGCTCGAGCGACTTGCCGAGCTTCGCCGCCTGCAGCGGGGTCATCCGGTGGTGGCCGTCGTGCAGCAGGGGCAGCTCGGGGCCGAACTCGTTCCGGACGGCCTCGAACACGGTGGGCACGTGGCGCAGGTACGCCCGGGTGTCCCAGTCCTCCATCGCGGGGAACGCACCGCGCTGCGCGGGCTCGAAGTCGTAGCGGACGCCCTCGTTCCCCGTCGTCGTCTTGTTCGACGCGATGCCGTAGATCGACTCGAGGCCGGGGACGCCCGTCTGCACGCGGATCGAGCGGTAGCCCTCGGACTGGTGCTCACGGATGGAGTCGAACAGCTCCGGCAGCTCCTTGCCCGAGGCGTGGCCGTACGCCATCAGCCCGGTCCGGGAGGCGCCGCCGAGCAGCTGGTACACGGGCATCCCCGCGACCTTGCCCTTGATGTCCCAGAGCGCCATGTCCACCGCGGCGATCGCGGCCATGGTGACCGGACCCCGCCGCCAGTACGACGAGCGGTAGAGGAACTGCCAGGCGTCCTCGATCCGGCTCGCGTCGCGGCCGACCAGCAGCGGCACGACGTGCTCGGACAGGTAGGTGGCGACGGCGAGCTCACGACCGTTCAGGGTGGCGTCGCCCAGACCGGTGACGCCGTCGGCGGTGGTGAGCTTCAGCGTCACGAAGTTGCGGTTCGGGCTCGTGACGATGACCTCGGCGCGGTCGATCAGTTGCCCACGGTCGGCCGACGCCCACGTGTCCGGACGTCCGGCGGTGGGGTCGGTCGCCGCGCCGGCGTCGGTCGCACCCGGCACCGGGGCCGCGGGGTTCGTCGTGGTGTCGGTCATGCGTGGACTCCTTCGTCGGTTCTCGTGCGCTCCGCGGTGTCCCGCGCGGCACGGATGCGGTCGGCCGCGGCGGTGATCGCCGCGACGACGGGGGTGGTGTCGAGGTCGGGGGCGATGACGCGCAGCACGTCGTGCACGTCCGAGTCTGCCCCGGGGGCTCCGTCGTCGCTCACCAGGTCGGGCTGCTCGGTCAGGTGCAGCCACCACGCCGCGACAGCGGTCGCGGCACCGGGACCGATGCCCGCGGACGGGTCGCGGTCCAGCCGGTGCCGGAGCACGTCGACCACGCGGACGGGGAGCTTCTCGGAGCCGCCGGCGGCGATCTGCCGCAGGGTGTGCCGGATCCGGGGGTTCGCGAACCGGTCGACCAGGGCGTCGCGTGCCGCGGCGACCTCGGCTTCGGGCAGTGGGAGCTCGAGCGCCGCTTCGTCCCAGAGCTGCTCGACGGCGGCCCGGCAGACGGGGTCGCCCATCGCGGCCGCGACCGTCTCGTGGCCGAGCTGCAGGCCGAGGTACGCCAGCAGTGAGTGGGACCCGTTCAGGAGCCAGAGCTTCCGCTGCTCGTACGGGGTGACGTCGTCGACGATGCGGACGCCGGCGGTCTCCCACGCCGGACGGTCGATCCCCGCGAAGCCGTCCTCGAGCACCCACTCCGCGAAGGGTTCGGTGACCACGGGCACCCGGTCGCCGTCGAGCGCACCGGGGAGCTCCGCCAGCGCCGCCACGTCGTCGTCGGTCGTGGCCGGGGTGATCCGGTCGACCATCGACGAGGGGAACGACACGTTCGCGTCGACCCAGTCCCGCAGCGCCGGGTCGGACACGGCGGACGTCACCGCGTCACGGAGCACGTCACCGTTGTGGGTCAGGTTGTCGAGGCTGACGAGCGCGATGCGCCCCGACCCGGCGGCGCGGCGGGCCTCGAGCCCCTCGACCAGGCGGGCCGGGACGTCGGAACCGGACCGGTAGCCCTGCTCGGTGACCGTCAGCGTGACGACGGTGATCGCCGGGGACGCGACCACGTGCCTCCAGGTCGAGGAGTCGCTGCCCGGGTGGGCGGCCACGATCGTGTCGACCACCTCGGCGTCGTCGCCCGAGGCGGCCCGGGTGACGAGCGTGTACCGGCATCCCTGGGCGTCCAGCGCGTCGGCCGTGTCCGGCGAGCGTCCGGTGAAGGCGGTGATGCCCCACGGCTCGCCGTCGGCGTGCGCCGTGTACCAGGCGAGGTGGGCGCGCGCGAACGCACCCACCCCGAGGTGCACGATGCCGGGTCGGCGATCGGTCATGCCGACACCGGTACGAGGGACCGCAGGTACGCCAGGTTGTCGGCGGTGCGGGCCTCGAGCGGGAGGTCGGTGGAGAAGTCCTCGATCGTGACCCAGCCGTCGTAGCCGACCTGGCGGAGCGCGTCGAGGTACTCGGAGACGGACGCCTGGCCTGTGCGCAGCGGTGCCCACTCGTTCTGCCAGATCGTGCTGCCGTCGGCCCGGGTGTCGCCGGTGTCGACCCAGCGGGCGTTCTTCACGTGCGCGTGGGCGAGGTAGGGGCCGAGGAGCTCGAACGCGGCGAGGTGGTCCTCGTGTCCCTCGATCACGAGGTTGCCGAGGTCGTGGATGACGCCGACGTGCTCCGGGTCGAGGCCGTCGACGAGCCGGAGCGCCGCCGACGCCGAGGGCGTGATCGTCATGTGGTGCAGCTCGACGAGCGCCTTCACGCCCAGCTCGGTCGCACGCGAGACGGCCCACTCGAGGTCCGCCCGGGTGCGGTCGAAGATCTGCGTGTAGGTCTCGCCGGTGCGCTCCTTCTCCTGCCGGTACATCGGCATCGAGACGCGGACCTGGCGGGCGCCGAGCTCGCTCGTGACACGCAGCATGGTGTCGACGCCGTCACGGTTCGACGCCTGCTGGTACCCGCCGATGCCGGAGTACTCCAGCCCGGCGGCGTCGGTGGTGCGGGCGATCTCGCCGACCCGGTCCTCGATGCCGGTGAACTGCCACGTGGAGTCGTTGCCGGCCCAGAACGAGCGCCCGGCGGGCACGGCCTCGCCGAAGGCCGGACGGTCGTCGACGATGCGCCACTCGATGCCGTCCCAGCCCTGCTCGGCGAGCGTCTGCGCGGCCTGTGACGGGGTCCAGTCGGGGGTGGAGGCGGTGAACACGGAGAACTTCATCGGGTGGCTCCTTCTGCTGCGTGTGCGCCGACGACGGGGACGACGTCGTCGTACGCGCCCTCGATCACGTCGTCGATCCGGACGGGCTTGCCGAGCGTCGCGCTGACGTAGAGGCCGCGGACGGTCGCGAGTGACACGAGGGCCGCGTCGACCGTGACGCCGGGTTCGCGGCCGTCGCGGATCGCCTCGACGATGTCGGTGTACTGCCGGGCGTGACCGGCGGCGAAGTGGTCGGGTTCGGCCGGACCGCCGACGACGTGCTCCGGCGGGACGACCTCGTCCTTCTGGTCGACCGCACCGGCGACCGCCGTGGCGTTCGCGGTGGTGGACGCGGACTCGAGCGTCGCCGCGTCGGGGGCGATGTGGAAGTACGCCAGGCGGTCGTCGTCGACGATCGCGGACCCGTGCGTGCCGTAGACGGCGTACCGGGCGGAGAGGCCCGGGTACGCGGCGGTCGTGCAGTGGATGACGCCGAGCGCTCCCCCGGCGAACCGGACGGTGGCGACCGCGGTGTCCTCGACCTCGATCCGGTCGTGCGCGAGCAGGCCGGTCTGCGCCGAGATCTCGACCGGACGTCCGAGCGCCCACACGAGGAGGTCGACGGTGTGCACGCCCTGGTTCATCACCGCGCCGCCGCCGTCGAGCGCCCAGGTGCCGCGCCAGTCGCCGGAGTCGTAGTAGCCCTGCGAGCGGTACCAGGCGACGCTCGCGAGGCCGGAGGTCACGGTGCCGAACCCGCCGTCGTGGGCGGCTGCTGCGACGGCGGCGGAGGCCGGGTCGAAGCGGTGCTGACTGATGACGCTCGTCACCAGTCCGCGCGCTCGTGCGGAGGCGGCGAGCGCGGCGATCTGCCGTGCGCGGGGCATCGTGGTGTCGAGGGGCTTCTCGATGACGACGTGCTTGCCGGCGGCGAGGGCGGCCTCGGCCAGCTGGACGTGCATGCCGGACGGCGAGCAGATCGCGACGACGTCGATGTCGGTCTGCGCGATCGCTTCCTCGATGGTGGACGTCGTGATGGGGCGGGCCACGCCCATCGCCTCGATCTCGTCGGCGGCGCTCGTGGCCGCTGCGGGGATCGCGTCGACGAGGGCGACGACCTGCAGGTCCGGGTGGTGGACGGCGACCTTGGCGTGGTGGCGTCCGATGACGCCGGCGCCGACGACGGCGAGCTTGAGCGGGGTGGGTTCGGTCATCGCAGGGTGACTCCGATCTGGTCGGTGAGCTTCCGGAGGGCACGACCGGCGCGGCCGAACGCCGCGGGGCCGGAGAACCCGCCGAGGTGGGTGAAGTCGCTGAGGTGCGGCTCGAGCGAGGCGTAGCCGGAGTACCCGGCGTCGCGCAGCGCGGTGAGGGTCTGCAGCAGTTCGCCGTCGCCCTCACCCGCGGGGACCACCGACGAGTCGGCGGCGAGGGCGTCCTTGACCTGCAGGTAGTCGACGTACGGCGCGAGCTGCGCCCATCCGTCGGTGAACGGCTTGACGCCGCACTGCACGTAGTTCGCGTTGTCCCAGGCGAGTCGGAGCGCGGGCGAGCCGACGCTCTCGACGATGTCGAGCACGCGCGAGGGGACGTCGCCGTAGATGTCCTTCTCGTTCTCGTGCAGCAGCGTCACGCCCTCGCGCTCGGCGAGGTCGGCCAGAGCGCGCATCCGCACGAGGACGTCGTCGCGGACGGCTTCGGGCTGCCGGCCCTCGAAGTAGAACGAGAAGATCCGGATGTTCGTGGTGCCGAGGGCGTGCGCGGCGGCGATCGCGCGGCCGAGTCGTCCGACCTCGTGCTCGACGGGCTCGTCGACCGACACCTTGCCGATCGGCGAGGCGATGGCGGACACGGTCTGCCCGCGTTCCTCGAACAGGCGGTGCAGGCCGGCGAGCTGGTCCTCGTCGAGGTCGACGACGTTCACCCCCCACGCGCTGCGGACCTCGATGGCGCTGGCGCCGAGCGCCTGCAGCACCGCGACCTGGATCGCCGGATCGGCGTCGATCTCGTCGCCGAAACCGGAGAGTTCCCAACTGGGCTGGGTCATTGCATTCCCTTCATGCGACCAGCCTGGAGGCGCGGGGCGGGCTGGCACCGCGCCTCCAGGCAGTCTGTGGACAAGTCGGCAGACTGCACAGCGCTACTTGACGGAGCCGGCGGTGAGACCGCCGACCAGGTAGCGCTGGAAGATCAGGTAGAGCGCCACGACCGGGACCGCGCAGACGATCGACGCGGCCATCATCTGGCCGTAGATCGGGACGGCGCCGCCCTCCTGCGTGGTGCCGAGGACCTGCAGGACGACCGCCACCGTGCGGGTGTTGGGGGTGGTCATGATCGTCGAGAACAGGACGTCGTTCCAGCCGAGCAGGAAGGCGAAGATCGCCGACACGACGATGCCGGGCCAGGAGAGCGGCAGGACGATCTTCGTGAGGATCTTGGTGCTGGACGCGCCGTCGATGCGGGCGGCCTCCTCGAGTTCCTTCGGCAGGCCGCGCAGGTACGTGACCATCACCCACGTCGAGAACGGCAGGGCGAACGTCAGGTACGTGACGAACAGTCCCCAGCGGGTGCCGATGATCTGCACGCCGGTGGCGCTCGCGATGTTCGAGAACACCACGAACACGGGCAGGAGCAGGAGCGTGCCGGGGATCGACTGCAGCGCGAGCAGGCCGCGGAGGAACGTCAGGCGTCCGAGGAAGCGGAACCGGACCAGCACGTACGCGGTGGAGACGGCGAGCGCCGCACTCGCGACGGCGACGGCACCGGCGGTGAGCATCGAGTTCACGAGCCCCTCGCCGAGTGCGACCGTCGACCAGATGTCCACGTAGTTCGCGAGCGTGAACTCCGAGGGGAAGTACTCGCCCCGGGCGACCGCGACGTCGGAGTTGACCGACCCGAACAGGATGTAGAGCACGGGGACGGCGATGAACGCGATGATCACCGCGATCACGAGGATGAGCAGCCAGCGCGGCAGGAGCCGGGTGACGTCGGTGTCATACGGGCGCTTGTGCCGACGGCCGCGGTCGCCGGCGGTGATGCTCTCGGTCAGCGTCGCCGTGGGGCGGGTCCGCGTGGAGGTGGTGAAGGCGCTCATGCTCGGGCTCCGTCGATGTCGGCTGCAGCGGCCGGGGTCGCTGCCGCGAGGGTGCGCCGGTCGGCACGACGCTGCTTGCGGTTGGGGCCCGCGTCGTCACCGGTGTCGAGCTTCACGGCCCGCAGGTAGACGAACAGCGGGATCGCGACGATCACGAGGGAGCAGATCGCCATCGCCGCGGACAGGCCGAAGCGGAACGACTGGAAGCTCGCGATGTACGTGAGGACGGGCATGACCTCGACGCTCGACGGCAGCGGGATGCCGAACAGCACGAACGGGAGGGTGAAGTTGTTGATGTTGTGCAGGATCGCGATGATCACCGCGAGGCTCAGGGGTCCGCGCAGGTACGGGAAGATGATGTAGCGGAGCTTCGCCCACCAGGTCACCCCGTCGAGTGCGGCGGCCTCGTGCACCTCGTTGTCGACCGCCTGCAGTCCGGCGAGGGAGAGCAGGTAGACGAAGGGCCAGCTCGTCCAGATCATCACGCCGGCGAGCGCCCAGTACGACGCGGAGCCGTTCAGCCAGAGCACGTCGGTGTGCAGGATCGAGTTCACGACGCCCTGCGGCTGGAGCATCGTCCGGAAGAACGTGCCGACGACGAAGGCGGGGAGCACGTACGGGATGAGGTAGATCGACCGGACGAGTCCGCGACCGGGGAACCGGTTCTGCGTCGAGATCGCCGCGGCGACGCCGATCGGGACGGTGACCGCGGTGACGAGCACCGAGATGGACACCGAGATCCAGATCGAGTGGAGCAGGGGCGAGTCCGTGAACGCCTCGGCGAAGTTCGCGAACCCGACGAACGGGGCGCTGAACCACTGGCGGAGCGTGTACTGGTCGAGGTCGAGCATCGCGATGTAGAAGCCCACCAGGAGCGGCACCACGATGACGGCGAGCATGAGGACGCCGCCTGGGAGGAGCATCCAGAGGGGACGCTCCCGCTTGTAGAGCGGGGTCGTGCCGTGCGGACGGACCTCACGGTCACGCGACTCGGTCGCGCGCGGCGCGGGGGTCTGGACCTGCGTCATCACAGGCCTCCGTTCTTCTGCCGGTCGAGCGTGGACTGGGCGTCCTTCTGGGCGTCCTGCAGACGCTTCCGGAGCTGGTCGTCGGTGACCTCGCCGCTCTTGAGCGACGGGATGGACTGCACCACGACGTCCACGAGGGAGAGTTGGATGTCCGACCAGGCACCGGTGAAGGCGGTCGGCTTCGAGAGCTTGCCGGCGTCGATGATCGGCTTGAGCTGGGGGTTCGCCGCCGCGAGTTCGGCCGCGGCGTCGGAGTTCGTCGGCAGGTTGCCGAAGAGCTTGTAGTACTCGAGCTGCGCCTTCGGCGTGCTGAGCTGCTTGATGAAGTCGAACGACAGGTCCTGCTTCTTGCCGTAGTCGGCCACGACCCAGTTGTCGCCGGAGAGGATGCTCGCCGCCTCGATGCCGCCGGACGGACGCGACGTCGCTCCCGGGGGCACCGTCGGCAGGAGTGCGAACTCGTACTTGCCGTCGACGGGGGTGTTCTTGAACGAGTTGATCGCGGTGGTGGTCGTCATCGGGAAGAACGCCGCCTTGCCCTCGGTGAACTGCGCGAGGGCCTGGGCGTTGTTCCACCCGATCGCGGCCTTGTCGACGACGCCGTCCTTGGTGACCCAGTCGAAGTAGGTGCGGTAGGCGTTCTCGACGGCCTTGGAGTCGATCTCCGCCTTGCCGTCCTTCGAGACGATCGTGTTGCCGGCGTTCTGCGCCATGCCCCAGACGAACTTCCACGGGTCGAAGCCGTCGGCGTAGGCGATCGCCAGGCCGTGCCGGCCGCCCGTGGTGGTGGCCTTCGCGTCCTCGGTCAGCTGGTCCCAGGTCGTGGGCATCTCCGTGATCCCCGCGTCGGCGAGCAGGTCCTTGTTCACCGCCATCACGAACGGTCGGCTGGCGAACGGGATGCCGATCTGCTTCGAGGTGCTCGGTCCGGAGATGCCGAAGGACGCGGGGTCGAACTGGTCCTTGCCCCCGACGGCCTTCCATTCCTTCGAGCCCATCTCGACGAAGGCGCCGGTGGCGTACGCGGTGGGCGTGAACGTGCTGCCGATCGCGTACACGTCCGGACCCTGCCCCGAGATGACGCTGGTCTGGATGGCGGTGAGCTCCTCCTGGGCGGACGAGTACGTCTCCCACTGGACGTTCGCACCGGTGGTGCGCTTGAACTCAGCGGCGACGTCCTGCTGCCACTGCTTGCGCTCCTTGGGGTAGGTGGTGTCCGCGCCCATCATGACGCGGAGGGTGTTCGGGTCGTCGCCGCTGCCGTTCACCACGGCGCATCCCTGGAGGGACAGCGCGGCGAGGGCGACCACGGCCGCGGCACCGATCACGGTGCGGGCATGAAGTCTTCGCGTGTTCACGGGGGTTTCCTCCTCGAGACCTCCTCCGGGCGGCACTGCCCGGTCGATCCACTGTCCCGCGGTTGGCAACATGCGGCAATCGGTTGCCACTTGTTGCCAGACCGGTTTACGTTCGCTGCACCGGCGCACCGAGGCACCGGCAGACCGCACCGGCGCACCGACGCGCAGGCCGGACGACGGAGGAACCGTGACCGACACCGACACCGCCCGGCGGGTGACCATCCGCGACATCGCCGACGCCACCGGAGTGGCGCCGTCCACGGTGTCCCGGGCGCTCTCCCTGCCCGACCGCGTGAACCAGGCGACGCAACAGCGCATCCAGCAGGCGGCCCGGGAACTCGGCTACGTCCCGAACTCGCAGGCCCGGGCGCTCACGTCCGGCCGGACCCGCGCGGTCGCCGTGCTCGTGTCCGACATCACGAACCCCTTCTACTTCGACGTCATCCGCGGGACGCAGCACCAGCTCGCCGGTGCCGGGTGGACGCAGCTCCTCGTCGACACCGAGGAGTCCGCCGACGCCGAGATGGCCGCCCTCAGCGCGATCGCCGGGAAGGCCGACGGGGCCGTGCTCACCGCGTCGCGACTGTCCGACGCGCAGATCGCCCGGTTCGCCGAACGCACCCCG
Source organism: Curtobacterium sp. GD1 (assembly GCF_020882855.1). Classification (NCBI taxonomy): domain Bacteria; kingdom Bacillati; phylum Actinomycetota; class Actinomycetes; order Micrococcales; family Microbacteriaceae; genus Curtobacterium; species Curtobacterium sp. GD1. The sequence goes on from NZ_JAFEVQ010000029.1 coordinate 19,444, forward strand.
CTCGTCGTGGTGAACCGCCGGCCCGCCGGGGTCCCCTCCGTGCTCATCGACACCCCCGGCGGGGTCGAGCAGGCCGTGCAGCACCTGGTGTCCCTCGGCCACCGGGACATCCTCTACGTCGCCGGCCCGGACAGCTCGTGGTCGAACGAACGCCGGTGGAAGGCCCTCGTCCGCGTCGCCAAGCGCCTCGGCGTGCGGGTCGGCCGCGTCGGGCCGCACGCGCCGTTCGTCGATTCCGGAGCAGCGGCCGCCGACGCCGCCGTGCACGCCGGTGCCACCGCCTGCATCGCGTTCAACGACCTCATCGCGATCGGCATGCTCGCCCGACTCCGGGAGCGGGGCGTCCGCGTCCCCGAGGACATGAGCATCGTCGGCTGCGACGACATCTTCGGCGCGGACTTCTGCAACCCCCCGCTCACCACGATGACCTCGCCGATCGAGCGGGCCGGCCGGGTCGCGATCCGGATGCTCCTCGGACGGCTCGGCGCGATCCCCGCCGACGAACTGCCCGGCGAGCACATGAGCGGCGCGGTCGCGCTGCCGACCCACCTCACCGTCCGCGAGTCCACCGGTCCCGCACCCGTCCCCCACGCGTCATGAAGGAGTCGACGATGACCCAGACCACCACCGCCACACCGCTCGCCCCGCACCCGGACCGGCTCTTCGCAGCCGACCCGGGAGCGCGAGCGGTCGCCCGCACGGTCTACGACGCCGTCAAGGACGCGCCGATCATCTCCCCCCACGGGCACGTCGACGCCGCCCTCATCGCGGACGACCAACCGTTCGAGGACCCCGCGTCGCTGCTCATCACGCCGGACCACTACGTCCTGCGGCTCCTGCACGCGAACGGTGTCGGACTGGAGGCGCTGGGTCGCGTCGACCTGTCGGGAACCGGCACCGTGCCTCCAGGACGATCCATCTGGCGGAACCTGGCCGAGCACTGGGACGACTTCCTCGGCACCCCCGTCCGCTACTGGTTCGAGACGGAGCTGCACGACGTCTTCGGCCTGACGGAACAGCCGTCGGCCGCGAACGCGGACGCCCAGTACGACCACATCGCCGAGCTCCTCACTACGCCCGCGTTCCGTCCGCGCGCCCTGTTCGACGCCTTCGGCATCGAGGTCCTCGCGACCACGGACGCGCCCACCGCCGACCTCGCCGCGCACGCGCGGCTCGCCGGCGACCCCACCTTCACCCGCCGGGTGGTCCCCACGTTCCGCGCGGACGCCGTGTTCGACCCGTCGGGGTCGGACTGGAGGCACGTGGTCGCGTCGATCGGTGAGGCCGCCGGCATCGACACGGGAACCCACGACGGGCTGTTGGCGGCTCTGCGCGCACGTCGCCAGTACTTCGTCCAGCACGGTGCCACCGCCACGGACACCGGGGTCCTCGACGCCGGATCCACGCCATTGTCGGCCTCGGAGCGCTCGCGGATCCACACGGCCGCGATGCAGGGTCCGTCCGCTGTGACCGCGTCGGAGGCCGTCGCGTACCGGCACGACATGCTCTACCGGTGGGCCGAGATGAGCGTCGAGGACGGTCTCGTCATGCAGCTCCACCCCGGTGTGCTGCGGAACCACCACGCCCCCACGCTCGAGCGCTTCGGGCCGGACACCGGGCACGACCTGCCCGCGGTCGGGTCCTTCACCGAACCGCTGCGGCCGCTGCTCGAGTCGTTCGGGACCGCGCCGGGGTTCCACCTCGTGCTCTTCACCGTCGACGAGACCGTGTTCTCCCGCGAGATCGGCCCGCTCGCCGGCTTCTACCCCGCCGTGTACGCCGGCGCTCCCTGGTGGTTCATCGACACCCCCGCGGCGATCGGTCGGTACCGGGCAGCCATCACCGACTCGGCGTCGTTCACGAAGACCTCGGGGTTCATCGACGACACCCGGGCGTACTGCTCGATCCCGGCGCGGCACGACATGGCTCGCCGAGCGGACGCGGCCTACCTGGCATCGCTCGTGGTCACGCACGAGCTGTCCGAGGAGGACGCGGTACGGACGGCGCGTCGGATCGTGTCGGACATCCCGAGGGCGACGTTCAAGCTCTGAGGCGCCTGCGCACGAGCACGCGGGGGAAGCCGTTCAGGACGGACGTCGTGTCCGCCGCGTGCTCGAACCCGGCGTGCTCGAACAGTGCGCGGGTCCCGACGTACGCCATCGTCAGGTCGACCCGCTCGCCGCGGTTGTCGACGGGGTAGCCCTCCACCGTGCGGGCGCCGTGCTCGCGGGCGAAGTCGACCGCGCCCGCCAGGAGCGCGTGCGAGATGCCCTCGCCCCGGTGGCCCGGCCGCACCCGGATGCACCAGACGCTCCACACGCTCCGGTCGCCCGGGTCGTCGAGGTGCGGGATCTTCCGGTTCCGCGCGAACGTGGTGTCCGGGCGGGGGTGCACCGCGGCCCACCCCACGACCTCGTCGCCGTCGTACGCCAGGACCCCGGGCGGCAGGTCCTCGTCGAGGAGCACCCGGACGCGATCCCCACGGGCCGTGCCGCTGAGGGCCTGGTTCTCCTTCGCCGGGATCCGGTAGCTCAGGCACCAGCACACGTTCGCGTCCGGACGCTTCGGACCGACCATGGTGCGGACGTCGTCGAAGGACGTCGCGGGACGCACCTCGATCGTCATGCCACGAGCATGGCACCGGTTCGTCGGAGGAGTTCCAGCGATCGGCCGATCTCCTGCTCGGCGGTCACGGCGTCCGGCGACCAGGTGCACTCCAGTGAGACCGAGCCGCGGTAGCCACCGTCGTGCACGGCCGCGAGGAAGTCGCGCCAGACGTCGTCCCCGCCCTCGGCACCGAGCGGGCGACGGTCGCGGTCGCTGACGTGCACGTGGCCGATGCGGGCGCCGTGCTCCCGGAGGACGTCGAGCGACTCCCCCTCGTTCCGGATGTGGAACAGGTCGGCGACGACGTCCACCCCGTCGACCGCCGCGTCGTCCAGGAACCGGACGGCCTCGGCGACGGAGTGCAGGACGTTCGTCTCCGAACGACTCAGCGGCTCGAGCACGATGCGGAGGTCGTTCGCCGCGGCGGTGTCCCGTGCCGTGCGGAGCACCTCGGCGAAGCGGCGGTGCGCCTCGGCCGTGGGCATGCCGTCGGGTGCCGTGCGGGCGGTCCCCGAGCCGAACACGATCTTCGCGCCCGGGTCGGCGACGGAGTGGACGATCGGGAGGACGGCCTCGAAGTAGTCCCGGACCGCGTCGGGGTCGGCGGTCAGCAGCGGGAGGTCGCCGGGGACGAGGATCGCGAAGGACGGGAAGCGGTCGCCGGCGTAGCCGTCGTCGAGCACCCAGCCGCCGCCGTGGCCGTGGCCGCCGTGGCCGTCCGGCCGGATCGCCAGGTTGTCGGCGATCGTCGGCTCCACGTGGTCGGCGCCCGCGCGACGGACGGCCTCGGTCAGTGCTGCTCCGGCGACGACGCCGAATCCGGTGAACGACATGGGGTCCATGCAACTCGGGGTGCGGCGGTCCGGCAGTCGTTGCCGTCCGTTGCCACGGATCCGGTCAGTGCCGTTCGGCGTCGACCGGATCGGATCGGCGCGGGCGTCCGAGGTGTTCGAGGTGTTCGCTGCGCGGTCTCCGAAGTCACTGTGGCAGCGGAGCGGGCGGTCACGGGCGCCAGCCCGGGGTCACGAGGCCGGTCTCGTAGGCGAAGACGACGAGCTGGGCGCGGTCGCGGGCGCCGAGCTTGATCATCGCCCGGGAGACGTGGGTCTTCGTGGTCATCGGGCTGACGAAGAGGTGCTGGGCGATCTCGGCGTTCGTCATGCCGACGGCGACGAGCTGCATGACCTGACGCTCGCGGTCGGTCAGGACGCCCAGCTCCGGCGCGAGGGACGACGGCTTCGCGTGGGTGGCGTACGCCTCGACCAGGGAACGGGTCGCCCGGGGCGAGAGCAGGGACTCCCCCGCGACGACGGTCCGGATCGCCCGGAGGAGTTCGGCCGGTTCCGTGTCCTTCACGAGGAATCCGGCAGCCCCACCGCGGATCGCCTCGAACACGTAGTCGTCTTCCTCGAACGTGGTGAGGATGACCACGTGCACGCCCCCGAGTTCGGGGTCGGCCGAGATCCGTTGCGTCGCCGCGAGCCCGTCGGTGCCCGGCATCCGGATGTCCATGAGGACGACGTCGGGGCGTTCCCGCCGTGCGACGTCCACCGCGGCGTCGCCGTCGCCCGCCTCGCCGACGACGGTCATGCCGGGTTCGGCGTCGACGAGTGCGCGGAGCCCGGCGCGGACGAGCACCTGGTCGTCGACGAGGAGCACGCGGATCGGGTCCGGGGCGATGCTGTCCGTGGTCATCGGGCGTCCTCGGGGTCGGTGCCGACCACCGGGAGGCGTGCTGCCACCCTCCAGCCGCCGTCGGTCGTCGGTCCGGCGGACAGGGTGCCGTCGACGGCGTTCGCACGTTCGCGCATCCCGATGATCCCGTTGCCGGTCGGGGCGAGCGGCTCGGTGGAGCCGACGTCGGCCACCCGCGGCTGGGACGGGCGGTCGGCGACGACGAGGTCCACGACGTCCGGGCCGATCGAGATCGTCACGTCGGCTCGGTGTCCGGGGGCGTGCTTCATGACGTTGGTCACCGACTCTTGCACGATGCGGAACGCGTTCCGGTCCGTGATGCCGTGCACCGCCGATCGGTCGCCGTCGACGGCCAGGGTGACGTCGACGCCCGCGGCACGCGCTCGTTCCACCAGGTCGGCGACGCGGTCGAGGCCGGCGGTCGGGGCGCGCTCCGCCCCCTCGCGGTCGGGCGCTCCGTCGACCGAGCGCAGCACGCCGAGGATCGTGCGGAGTTCGACGAGGGCCTCGCGGCTGGAGTCGCGGATGTTCGCGAGGGAGTCCCGCGTCTGGTCCGGGAGGTCGGCTCCGAGGTGGAGGGCGACCCCTGCCTGGAGGTTGATGAGGGACATGCTGTGGGCGACCGAGTCGTGGAGCTCGCGGGCGATCCGCACCCGCTCGTCGGCGGCACGACGCCGGTCGGCCTCGGCGCGCTGACGACGGCGTTCCGCGACCCGTTCGAGCCGGACGCGGACGAGTTCGGACACGGCGATGGTCACGGTGGCCCAGGCGATGCAGAGCAGCACGGCGCTGAGGTCGAGCACGGACGAGCGGCCGAGGACGGCATCTGCGGTCGGGAGCACGACGACGGCGAGCCCCGCCGAGGCGACGACCCACCAACGGTGTCCGCGGAGCCAGGCGTTGGCGAGCGCCATCGTCAGCGCGGCGACGAACGGCCCGCGCGGACTCACGACGAGGGCGTACCCGATCGTGGTCGCGAGGGTCAGGAGCAGCACCGACCGCGGCCACCGCCAGCGCCACGGGAGCACCACGACGCCGGCCACGAGGAACCCGATCGCGAGCGGGCCGAGGTGCACCGGGTCGACCGCACCGGTGAACGCGTGCCGTGCCCAGGGCGGGCCGGCCGAGCCCGTCCCGACACCCGGTCCGACCAGCACGCGCGATGCGAGCAGCGTCCCGACGATCTGCAGGAACGCCACCGGCAGCACCCGACCGACCCGGGCGAAGCGACGGCGCCCGACCCAACGGGTGTCGTCGCTCGCCGGGTCGGCGAGGGTCGGGGTGGTGTCCATGGCTCGAGCCTAGGGTCGGCTCCCGCCCGCGGCATCGGGCGTGCGCACGACCTGTGGACTACTCCCGCGGGAGTAGTCGGGTGTGGAGGAGGACGTGCACTACGACTGCGGGAGCAGGCAGAAGTGGGGCTGCGCGACGGACGCGCGCCGCGCCTCCTGGGCCGAGTCTTGGACGGTCGTGACAGCGACGCCGAACCGACCACAGGAGGTCACCATGCTCACCACCATCGCCGCCACCGCGCCCTACTGGCACGGCGGCGGGTTCCCGTTCCCCGTCTTCCCCGCGTTCTTCTTCGTCGCGTTCCTCGTCGTGTTCCTCGTGTTCGGCGTGCTCCGACGTGGCAGCTGGCGGGCGCGGTCGGACGCCCGCTCGGTGCTCGCCGACCGGTTCGCCCGCGGCGACATCGACGCCGAGGAGTACCGGTCGCGGCTGTCCGAGCTCAGCCGGAAGTGACCGAGAGCGCGGAGAGGATCGCCGTCACCGTCTCGTCGACCGAGCCCTCGATCGACACGGTGACGGCGGCCTCGTCCGGCTGCGGTCGCTCGAGCGTCGCGAACTGCGAGTCGAGCAAGGAGCTCGGCATGTACTCGTGGTGACGGTGCGCCTGGCGGTCGGCGATCAGATCGTGCGAGCCGTCGAGGAAGGCGATCACGAGGGTCGGCGCCGAGGCGCGGAGACGGTCGCGGTAGACACGCTTGAGCGCCGAGTTCGCCATCACGCAGCGGTGGCCGGAGTCCTCGACCTCGGCGATCCGCGCGGCGCAGGCGTCGAGCCAGGGCCAGCGGTCCTCGTCCGTGAGCGGGGTCCCCTGCCGCATCTTCTCCTTGTTCGCGGCGGGGTGCAGGTCGTCCGCGTCCACGAAGACCGTGGGCTGAGCCTGGGCGGCGAGGGCGTCGGCGAGGGCCTGCCCGATCGTCGACTTGCCGGAACCGGAGACCCCCATCACGAGCAGGGGCGGGAGGACAGCGCGCTCGGTCATTCCTCCACCGTATTGGGCCGGTGAACAGTCGTCCCCAGTTGCCGTAACACGCGGGCGGTCCCAGGCTGCGGACCGTAGGTTGGTGCCGAACGTCAGGACGAAGGAGACCTCGTGGCAGAGAACAACGGACAGGCGAACATCGGCGTGGTCGGTCTGGCGGTGATGGGTTCGAACCTCGCTCGGAACCTCGCCTCGCGGGAGGGCAACACCGTCGCGGTCTACAACCGCACGTACGCCCGCACCGAGGAACTGCTGAACGAGCACGCGGACGCCGGCTTCATCGCGTCCGAGTCGATCGACGACTTCGTGGCCTCGCTGTCCAAGCCGCGCACGGCCATCATCATGGTGCAGGCGGGCAAGGGCACCGACGCGGTCATCGAGCAGCTCGCGGAACGGTTCGAGGACGGCGACATCATCGTCGACGGCGGCAACGCCAACTTCCACGACACCATCCGCCGTGAGCACGACCTGCGCTACAAGGGTCTCAACTTCGTCGGGACCGGCATCTCCGGCGGTGAAGAGGGTGCCCTGAAGGGTCCGTCGATCATGCCCGGCGGTTCGAAGGAGGCATGGGAGACCCTCGGCCCGATCCTCAAGTCGATCGCCGCCGTCGCCGAGGGCGAGCCCTGCGTCACCCACATCGGCACCGACGGTGCCGGCCACTTCGTGAAGATGGTGCACAACGGCATCGAGTACGCCGACATGCAGCTCATCGCCGAGTCGTACGACCTGCTCCGCCGCGTCGGCGGGCTGTCCGTCGAGGACCTGGTGAAGGTGTTCGACGAGTGGAACGGCGGCGACCTCGAGTCCTACCTGATCGAGATCACCGTCGAGGTCCTGAAGCAGCAGGACGCCGACACGGGCAAGGCCCTCGTCGACGTCATCCGCGACGAGGCCGGGTCGAAGGGCACCGGCGTGTGGACCGTGCAGAACGCGGTCGGTCTCGGCACCCCCGTCTCCGGCATCGGCGAAGCGGTGTTCGCCCGCGCGGTGTCGTCCAAGCCGGTCCAGCGCGCTGCGGTGCAGAAGGCCTTCCCCGACCGTCCCGCCATCGCCGAGGTCCCGGACGGGTTCGAGGACGACGTCCGCGCGGCGCTCTACGCGTCGAAGGTCGTCGCGTACGCACAGGGCTTCGACCTCATCATCGCCGGGGCCAAGGAGTACGGCTGGGACATCAACCTCGGCAACATCGCGAAGATCTGGCGTGGTGGCTGCATCATCCGCGCGCAGTTCCTCAACCGCATCGTCGAGGCGTACGACAAGAACCCCTCGCTCGAGTCGCTGCTGGTGGACCCGTACTTCGCGAACGCCGTGCAGGAGGGCGAGGCCGCGTGGCGTCGCATCGTCGGCATCGCGGCCGCGTCGGGGATCCCGGCGCCGGGGTTCTCGTCCGCACTGTCGTACTTCGACTCGCTCGCCTCCGACCGCCTGCCCGCCGCGCTCATCCAGGGGCAGCGGGACTTCTTCGGCGCGCACACCTACCAGCGCATCGACAAGGACGGCACCTTCCACACGCTCTGGTCGGACGACGACCGGCGTGAGGTCGAACAGGAACCGTCGACCCACTAGGCAGCGGCGACGACCGCACCACGAGAGGGCCTCGCCGATCGGCGGGGCCCTCCGGTGTTCCCCGCTACGCGCTACGCGACGATGCGTTCGCGCGCGAGGTCGGCCACGAGCCGCTCCATCCGTGGGCCCCGGCCCAGCATCCGCCGCGAGCCCGGCGCCGCACGGACGAAGAACGTCGCCACCGCTGTCGTGTCGTCGGGTCGGACGTAGTGCATGGCGATCGCCCACGACCGGCCGTCGCCGTGCACGTCCTCGAGGCCGACGTGCACCATCCGGCTCCACCGGATCACGAGCAGCCGGGTCGCACGACGTTCCTCGAGTTCCCACAGCGAGGCCTCGGTCGCACCGAAGGCCCACGTCACCCGGTGCCCGAGCGCGACGTCCGGCCGGACGGACTCCACCGATGCCCGGAGTTCCGGGGTCGGTGCCGCCGGGACGAGCCACACCGTCGGGTCGATCCGGCGGATCGCGAGGGCCAGGGCTTCGTCCTCGTGCCGCCGTCGGAGCGACCAGCCCCGCAGCACGGCACCGGCGATCACGAGGAGACCGACACCGATCACGGCGACCTCGGCGATGCCGAAGAACGTCAGGTCCGCGTCGGGCGTGGTGGACACCACGATGATGCGTGCCGTGAGCAGGGCCGCCCACACGCCGACGATGATCCAGCGCAGCACCAGGAGACGTCGTGCCTGCGACATCGGGTGGCGGTCCCGTCGCCGGGCGCGACCGAAGCGCGGGACACGGTCGGGACGCCTCAGCACCCCTCGATCCTCGCATGCTCCACCCGCGACCGGCTGGCCGGCACCGGTGAACGCCCGACGAACCGGCGGCCCCGCTCGTGCGGGGTACGGGTCGTCCACGGGCGCGGACACCGCCGGCTCTGTCCACCGCATGCACGACTGTCAGCACACACGCGGCACGGTCGACCTACGCTCGGCCCGTGACCACTGACCTCGCGCCCGCCCCCGTGGCGGTCTCGCGCCCCCGCCTGCTCGCGGCCGCGACGGGCATCGTCGCCGCGCTCGCGTTCTTCGCCGCCGCGGAACTCGGTGCCCTCGTCCTCGGTGGTGCCGGCAGCCCCCTCGTCGCGGTCGGTTCGGCGGTCATCGACCTCGCACCCCCGGGCGCGAAGGACCTCATGGTCACGCTGTTCGGCACCGGCGACAAGGTCGCGCTGTTCGTGCTCATGGCGGTCATCGTCGCCGCGGTCAGCGCCGGGGCGGGCATCCTCGAACGCGCCCGCCCGCCGTTCGGGGCCCTGGTCTTCGCCGTCGGCGGTGTCCTCTCGCTCCTGGCCGTCACGACCCGTGCCGGCAGCGGCACGCTGGACGGGGCTCCGTCCGTGCTCGGGGTCGCCGCGGCCGTCATCGTGCTCCGGCTCCTCACCGCCAGGCTCCGCCGGTGGGAGTCGGCAGCCGCCGTGCCCTCCGCCGCACCCAGACCCGCCTCTGCGGAACGTCGCGCCTTCCTGGTCTGGGGTGTGACGGCGGCGGCCGTCGCGGTCGTGGTGGGCGGCGCCTCCCGTCTGGGCACCGCCGCCGCGCAGGCGACCGCTGCCGCACGCCGGGCCGTCCGGCTGCCGGCCCCGGCGACCACCGCACCCGCGGTCCCGGCCGGGGCGTCGCTCGACGTCGAGGGCATCACGCCCTACGTCACCCCGAACAGCGACTTCTACCGGATCGACACCGCGCTGCGGGTGCCGTCGGTCGACACCGCCGACTGGAAGCTCCGCATCCACGGAGCCGTCGACCACGAGGTCGAGCTCACGTGGGACGACCTGCTCGCCCTCCCGCTCGAGGAACACCACGCGACGCTGAGCTGCGTCTCGAACGAGGTGGGCGGGGACCTCATCGGCACCGCGCTCTGGCTCGGCTACCCGATCCGGAAGCTGCTCGAGCGCGCCGTGCCCCACGCGAGTGCCGACATGGTGCTGTCGCGCAGCATCGACGGGTTCACGGCGGGCACGCCCCTCGACGTCCTGCAGGACGACGGCACGGCCGCGCTGCTCGCCGTGGGGATGAACGGCGAGCCGCTGCCGCCGGAGCACGGGTTCCCGGTGCGCATGGTGGTCCCCGGGCTCTTCGGCTACGTGTCCGCGACGAAGTGGGTCACCGAGCTCGAGGTCACGCGGTTCGCCGACGCCCAGGGCTACTGGACACCGCGCGGCTGGTCGGAACGTGGTCCGGTCAAGCTGGAGTCGCGCATCGACACCCCGCGCGCGGGCGCGACGGTCGACGCCGGTTCGACGGTGGCGATCGCCGGGGTCGCGTGGCAGCCGCACACCGGGGTGAAGGGCGTGCAGGTCCGGGTCGGGGACGGCGCGTGGGAAGAGGCGACCCTCGCGGACTCCGTCTCGGCCGACACGTGGCGGCAGTGGGTCTACCGGTGGACGCCGACGAAGGGGTCACACCGCATCCAGGTCCGCGCGGTGAGCGCGGACGGTGAAGTGCAGACGAGCGTCGAGCGGCCCCCGGCTCCGAACGGGGCGTCGGGATGGCACACGGTCGAGGTCCGCGCGGCCTGAGACGGTGCGGACCCTCCGCCGTCACGGACAGGAGGCGCGGCGCGCCTCGACGACGCGGGTCACCCGGACGACGCGGATCGTCTCAGGCGGGACGCGTCGCCACGACACAGGTCCCGTCGACCTCGTCGTCGGACTCGACGGCCACCGCGAGGCCCGCAGCCTCGAAGACGGCCGCCGACGTCGGCGCCTGCGCCGCCGACACCTCGATGACGACCGCACCCCCGGGTCGGAGCCACTCCCCCGCCCCCGACGCGATCCGCCGGTGCAGGTCGAGCCCGTCCGCCCCGCCGTCGAGCGCGACACGGTGCTCGTGGTCGCGGGCCTCCGACAGCATCATCGGGATGGACCCCGTCGGCACGTAGGGCGCGTTCACGGCGATGACGTCGACGATCCCGCGGAACCGGTCGGGCAGCGGCGCGAAGAGGTCCCCGGCGACGACGATCCCGCGGTCGCCGATGTTCTCCGCAGCGACGTCGACCGCCGCCGGGTCGATGTCCGCCGCGACGAGGTCGAGGGCACCGACGCGACCGAGCAGCGCGACCGAGATCGCCCCGGCACCGCAGCAGAGGTCCACGACACGGTCGTAGCGGTGCAACCGGCGTGCAGCGTGCTCCACGACGACGGTGGTGCGGGCCCGGGGCACGAAGACGCCCGGCGTCACGCGGAGGCGGTGCCCGTCGAACGCCGCCCAGCCGAGCACGTACTCGAGCGGTTCGCCGCCGAGCCGTCGCTGCACGAGCGCCCGCAGGCGAACCGCGTCACCGTCGCCGGCCTCGAGCAGGAGGTCCGCCTCGTCCTCGGCGAAGACGCTGCCCGCGGCCCGGAGCCGGGCCGCGAGCGCGTCGCGCACGGGTGCGGTCAAGCGGCGCCGTCGAACATCGAGGTGACCGACCCGTCGTCGAAGACCTCGTGGATGGCGCGGGCGATGAGCGGTGCGATCGGCAGGACCTCGAGGCGGTCCCAGCGCTTGTCCTCCGGCAGCGGCAGGGTGTCGGTGACGACGACCCGGTCGATGAACTCGCTCTGGAGCAGCTCCGTCGCGGGGTCGGAGAACACCGCGTGCGTCGCCGCGACGACCACGCCGGTGGCACCGGCGGCCTTGAGCGCCTCTGCTGCCTTGGCGATGGTGCGGCCGGTGTCGATCAGGTCGTCGACGAGCAGGCACACACGACCCGAGACGTCACCGACGATCTCGTGGACGGACACCTGGTTCGGCACGAGCGGGTCGCGGCGCTTGTGGATGATCGCGAGCGGCGCGCCGAGCTTCTCCGACCAGATGTCGGCGACGCGCACGCGGCCCATGTCCGGCGAGACGACCGTCAGCGTCGACGGGTCGAGGGTCTGCTGGAAGCGCTCGAGCAGGACCGGCATGGCGAACAGGTGGTCGACCGGACCGTCGAAGAAGCCCTGGATCTGTGCGGCGTGCAGGTCGACGCTCATGATGCGGTGCGCACCAGCGGCCTTGAACAGGTCGGCGACGAGTCGCGCCGAGATCGGCTCGCGACCACGGCCCTTCTTGTCCTGCCGCGCGTACGGGTAGAACGGCGCGACGACGGTGATGCGCTTCGCCGACGCACGCTTCAGGGCGTCGACCATGATGAGCTGCTCCATGAGCCACTCGTTGATCGGCGCGGTGTGGGACTGGATGACGAACGCGTCACAGCCGCGGACCGACTCGTCGAAGCGGGCGTAGAGCTCCCCGTTCGCGAAGGTCCGTGCATCGGTCGGGACGAGGTCCACGCCGAGTTCCTCGGCGATCTCGGCCGAGAGCGCCGGGTGTGCTCGCCCCGAGACGAGGACGAGTCGTTTCTGGCCGGTCGTTTTGATTCCGGACAAGTGCGGTGCTCACTCCCTGACCCCGCGGGGCCGTGTTGATCGGCCCGAGAGCCGTCAGATCTGTTCGCCGTTCGCGCGCCGAGCGGCCTCGGCAGCCGGCGAACCGGGTCGGTGTTCCTCGACCCATCCGTCGGTGTTGCGCTGTGGGGCGTAGCTGATCGCCAGCGACCCGGCAGGGACGTCCTTGCGGACGGTCGTACCCGCGCCGGTGTACGCTCCGTCACCAATCCTAACCGGGGCGACGAACACGTTGTGCGACCCTGTACGGACGTTCGAGCCGACCTCGGTCCGGTGCTTGTGCACCCCGTCGTAGTTCGCCGTGATCGTGTTCGCGCCGATGTTCGAGTCCTCGCCCACCTCGGCGTCGCCGATGTACGACAGGTGCGGCACCTTGCTGCCCCGGCCGATCGTCGCGTTCTTCGTCTCGACGAAGGTGCCGATCTTGCCTCCGTCGCCGAGGATCGTGCCCGGTCGCAGGTAGGCGAACGGTCCGACGGAGGCGCCGTCACCGATCACCGCGAGGGTCGCGTCGACGCGGTTCACCACGGCGCCGACGCCGACCTCGGTGTCGCGCAGGGTGGTGTCCGGCCCGACGACCGCGCCCGAGGCGATCGCGGTGGCGCCGATGAGCTGGGTGCCCGGGAGGACCTCGGCGTCGGGTTCGATCGAGACGTCGAGGTCGATCCACGTCGTCGCCGGGTCCTGCACGGTGACCCCGGCGAGCTGGTGCCGACGGACGATGCGCGCGTTCAGCACCCGCGCGGCGTCGGAGAGTTGCGCCCGGTCGTTGATGCCGGCGACCAGCCACGGGTCGGTCAGCGTGACGACGTCGATGCGCGCGCCCCGCGCTCCGATGAGTGCCGGCGCGTCGGTGATGTACTTCTCGCCCTGCGCGTTCGCCGTGGTGAGCGACGGCAGGACCGCACGGAGGTGCGTGATGTCGAAGGCGTAGATGCCCGCGTTGGCCTCGGTGATCGTCAGCTGCTCGGCGGTCGCGTCCTTGTGCTCGACGACCCCGACGAACGCCCCGGCGGCGTCGCGGACGATGCGGCCGAGGCCGGTCGGGTCCGGTGCGATCGCGCTCACGAAGGTGGCGCCGTTGCCGCCGCCGACGTGGGCGTCCACGAGTGCTCGGAGCGACACCGCGTCGAGCAGCGGCACGTCGCCGGACAGCACGACGACGGCGCCGTCGAAGTCCGCCGGAAGCGCCTGCACCGCGACCTCGACCGCACGGCCGGTGCCGGGGACGTCGTCCTGGTCGACCACGATGGCGTCGGGGGCACGCTCGGTGACCTCGGCCGCGACGAGCTCCCGTTCGTGCCGCACGACGACGGCGACGTGCTCGGGCTCGAGGGACGACGCCGTCCGGAGCACGTGCGCGATGAGCGGCAGCCCGGCGAGGCGGTGCAGGACCTTCGGGGTGGACGACTTCATGCGCGTGCCCTGCCCGGCGGCGAGGACGACGACGGCGATGCGCTGGTCGGTCATGGCTCCATCCTGGCGCACGCTCGCTGCGGAGTCCGGCGGAACCGCGCCAGGGGCGCAACCGTGCGCGGAACCGCAGCCTGCAGGCGGGCCCACGCCGCGCCTCCTGGCACCGCCCGACGGGAGGCGTCAGCCGAGGTCCGCCGCGTCCCCGGTGCCGCACTTCGACACGCCGCTCATGGTGGTCTTGGTCGTCGCCGCGCCGAACTGGATGCGCTCGACGGCGCCGCCGCCGCCGTTCACCAGGTACCGCTTCGCACCCGACGTCATCTCGTCCGTCGAGTACTTCACCTTCAGCCCGTCCGCCACCCAGGCCGTGCCCACCGCCTTCGTCACGGCCTCCGGGTCGTCGACGCCCGCACCGGTCCGGACGATGTTGTAGAGCGCGCCCGCCGAGCCGTCCGCGAGCACGCAGTCCTGCGCGTACTCGTCGGACTGGTCCGCGTCCCAGTCGACCCCCGAACGGCGCATCGTCTCCTCGACGGAGTCTGCCGCCTGTCGGCGCTGGTGCTCTGCGGTCGGTGCAGCCTGCACGGTGTCCTCCTTGGTCGGGGTGCCCGCCGCGCAGCCCGCGAGCAGGATCGCGGCGAGCAGCACCGTCCCGATCACCGTCGGTCGCCTGGAGGAGATCGGCGTCGAACGCCGCCCCCACACGCTCACCCGAGCTCCGATGCCACGACGACCGCAGGGGCGCGCACGGACGCCCGCACCTCAGCCGAGGTCCGCTGCGTCACCCGTCCCGCAGCGGGAGACCGCGGCGAGCGAGCTTCGAACGGTCGCCGCCCCGAACTGGATGCGCTCGACGGCACCACCCGCCCCCTTGACGACGAACTGCCGGCTGCCGTCGTTGAGCGACGACTCCGAGTACTTGACGGTCAACCCGTCCGCAGCCCACGACCGGCCGACGGTCCGCACCGCAGCCTCGGGGTCGGAAACTCCCGCGCCGATGCGGGCGAGGTTGTAGAGCGCTCCGGACGTGCCGTCACCGAGGAGGCACTCCTGGGCGTACTCGTTCGCCTGCGAGTCGTCCCACGTGACGCCCGACGTCCGCATGGTCGCGTCGACGTAGGCGGCGGCGAGATCACGCTGGTGCTGGACGGTCGGTGTGCTCGGTGTGGTCTCCACGGAGGTGCCTCCTGTCGGCGGACCCGAACACGCGGCGAGCGCCAGTGTCAGGGCGAGGGTCAGGGCGAGTGCGGGCCCGGCTGCCGTGCCTCGCGGGCGTCCGATCACAGTGTCGGTCCCATCAGGTTGTCGAAGTAGTCCTGCTGCAGGGCGCTCACCCCGGCGTCGTCCGCGGGAGTGAGGTCCTTGCCTCCCACGAACGTAGCCTGCGCGACGTTGTCGAGCGACTCGGTCCCAAGGTTGAAGTACCCCTGGCTGCCGCCGTAGCCGATCGGGTCGTGTGTGGTCACGCCGGCACCCTCGCCGGGGTCCCCACCGTTCGTCCCGAAGGTCGTCGCGCCGAACGAGGCGTCCATCGGGTCCTGGCGACCGCTGCCTGCTCGGCCGACCCAGGCCCACTGGTCTCGCGGGTCGTCCGTGAACGGGATACCGGGGCTCCCCTGGCCGGCGTAGACGTGGTCGGCCGCGATACCAGACGCACCTCCGACGTCCTGCTCGATGCCTGCCGAGGCGACGCTGACGAAGGAATCGACGTGCACACCGTGATCGTGGAGCGCGTCCGATGCCACCGTGGTCCCGTAGGAGTGCCCGACCACGTTGAGTGTCGGCGAATCGGGACGCGCCGCCCCGAAGCCGAGGAGGTCGGCACTGAGCCGGTCCGCCCCGGCCCGGGCCGCGTCGCCGTGCAGGACACCCATCGTGGTGAGGCCGCTCGGTACCGGCGGCGCCTCGTAGTTCATCCACGCGACGACCGCGTGCTCGGCGCCGGTCGCGTTCTTGCCCTCCTGCGCCGTCCAGAGGTTCTGGGCCGCGGTGGTCCACCCGGTCGTGTCCTTGGTCGTCGTGCCCATCCCCGGCACCATGTACGAGACGTTCGTGGCCGTGTCGAGGTCGCCGACCGCCACCGCAGCGAGCGGCGGCTGGTGGTCGGTGGCGAGCGTGAGCAGCGCGCGACCGGGCTTCGCCGTCGACGCCAGGGTCTTCTCGATGTTCCGGTACGCGTCGAGGTTCGCCTGCGCCGCCTCGATCGACTGGTCCGCCGCCTGCGACGCCGGCCACCCGAGCCCCACGCGCCGCTTCTTCGCGTCCGCGAGGTCCTGCTCGGCCTGGGCCACGGCCGACACGAGCGTCATCCGGTTCGCCCGGTCCCGCGCCCAGGCAGGCAGCCCCGCGAGGTTGCCGACGACCGCGGGCAGCGATGCGATGAGCGCGTCCTGGGCGGCGCTGTGCTCGGCGCCGGTCGTGTCCTTCCCACCGCCCAGGGTCTTCCAGAGCGCGGCGACCTCGTCGGGCGACATGTCGGCGATGCGGTCGGCGAGGTTGCGGTCGAGCATCAGGAGCGCGCCGAGTTCGGTCGGCGACAGGCCCGCGAGCATCGACGCGAGGTCCTCGTCGGACGCGCCGACACCACGTCCCTCGATGCTGCCGAGGCGTCCGAGCGTCTCGGGGCCGGTGATCACCCGGAGCAGCGCCTGGTCGGCCGTCGTGCGGTCCTGCACGAGCTGCTCCCACTGGGCGTCGAGCGCTGCGGACCGGTCGCCGGCGTCGGCGATCGCCCGCTCCGCGTTCGCGAGGCTCTTGGCGTCCGCCTCGGTCGCGTCGTCGGCCTTCGCGGCGGAGCGGAGGGTCGGCAGCGTGAGCTGCTGTCCGGCGAGCTCGGCCGCGACGGTCCCGCGCTGCAGGCGGATCGCGTCCGCGTCGTCCTTGATGCGCTGGACGTCCTTCGCGTACTGGTCGAAGGCGTCCCCGGCGGCGTCGAAGAGCGCCACGAGGCCGGACGCGCTCGGCCGCATCTCGTCGAGCAGCGCCGCGAAGCGGGTCTGCGCGTCGCCCTTCCACGTCGGCGATGCGGTGACGTCGGACGCCGAGGCGATCTTCGCCAGGGCGTCCTGCACGGCGTCGGCCCGGTCGTGCCAGTGCTTCCCCAGGGCGGTGATGCCGGCGGGGTCGCCGACGTCCGGCTCCTCGCCGCTCACTTGCCGTCCGCCTGCTTCGCGAGGGCGGCTTCCTGCGCGTCGACCTGCGCACCGAGGTCGTGCGGGAAGGTCGCGGCCTGCTCGAGGGCCGCGTCGACGGCGTCGATCATGCCCTGGTGGGCGAGCGACAGGCCGGCGGTGCGGCTGACCACCTCGGTCACGCCGAGGCAACCGGTGTCGAGACCGGTGAACCGAGCGGTGTCCGCACCGAGCGCGGTCCGGGCGTCGGTCAGCGCGGTCGCGACCGCCGCGAGCGTCTCCGACTCGATCCGCAGTTCTGCGGCCCCCATGTGTTCCCCCCGTCGTTCCCCCGTGGACGTCGGAGACGATAGCACCACGGTCTCCGACACGCTCGGACTCAGCGCCCGCCCACCGGCTCCCGCCGCACGAACGCCATGAGCACCAGCCCCGCCACGAGCACCACGACGACCCCGAGGATCCCGTACCGCGTCGACCCGCCGACCGTCACCGCCACCCCGAAGAGCGCCGGCGCGAGGAACGACGCCGCGCGTCCGGTCGTGGCGTAGAGGCCGAAGAGCTCGCCCTCGCGGCCGGGCGTCGCCAACCGCGCCAGGTACGCTCGCGAGGACGACTGGACCGGCCCGACGAACAGCGCCAGCGTCAGGCCGAGGACCCAGAAGCCCGCGGTGACGTTCCCCACCGCGAACACGCCGATCCCGCACACCGCGAGCCCGACGAGCGACACCGTGATGATCGCGCGTGAACCGAACCGGTCGTCGAGCCTGCCGGACAGGAACGTGGCGATGCCCGCGACGATGTTGGCCGCGATGGCGAAGAGGATCACCTGCGACGGGCTGAAGCCGAACACCTGCGCGGCGACGATCCCGCCGAATGTGAACACGGCGCCGACGCCGTCGCGGAACACCGCGCTCGCCAGCAGGAACGCCAGGACGTTCCGGCGCTCGCGCCAGAGCCGGGCGATGTCCCGCCCGAGGTCCCGGTACGCCCCGAGCAGGCTGCCGGCGCGCGAACGGTCCGGCGCGGCCTCGGGGACGGTGACGAACAGCGGGATCGAGCTCACCGCGAGCCACACGGCGGCGATGCCGATCGCGACGCGGACGTCCCACTGCCCGGAGGCCACGGTTGCGGGCAGCTGCAGGAGCCCCGCGACGTCGCCTCCGCCGAAGTCCTGGATGCAGAGCACGAGCAGGACGACGAGCAGCACGATGCCGCCGAAGTACCCGGCCGCCCAGCCGATCGCCGAGACGCGTCCGGTCTGCTCCCCCGACGCGACCTGTCCGAGCATCGCGTTGTAGCCGACGCTCGCGATCTCGTAGGCGACGGTCCCGATTCCGAGCAGGGCCGCCCCGAGCAGCAGGTACGGCTGGCTCGGCGCGACGAACACCATGCCGCCGATTGAGAGCGCGATCCCGATCGTGGCGATGAGCACCGACCGGCGCCGGTGCCCGGAGGTGTCCGCCAGGCGGCCGACCGCCGGGGCCACGAGCGCGACGACGATGCCGGCGATCGTCAGTGCCGTCGAGACGACGGCCGCGTTGTGCGCGAGCTCCCGCTCGACGAGCGCCTTCCCGGCGGCGGACGTGTCGGCGACGAGCGCCGGGTCGACGAACGCGCGGCTCGCCAGGTAGGTGCTGAACACGAAGGTCGTGACGACCGCGTTGAACGCCGCGGAACCCCAGTCCCACAGGGCCCAGGACACGAGGGCGCGGCGGTCGGTGCGCTGCGGCACGGCAGCCGCGGGTGAAGCCGTCATGCGCGAACCGTAGCGCGTCCGGGTGTCGCGGCGGTGGCCCCAGAGGGGACCACAGGACGGACGGGAGGGACGGTGCGGGCCCGCCCCGTCCCTCCCGTCCGTCGTCCGGTCACGTCGCGGACGGCACGCCGCCCGGGTAGACGACCGACTTGAGCGACTCGGGGTCGGTGTCGCTCTCGAGGGCCTCGCGGACGTCGCCGAGGCCGAAGCGACCCGTGACCAGCGAGTCCAGGTCCACCTGTCCCGACGCGACGAGCTCGATCGCGACCGGCCACGTGCCGGTGTACCGGAAGATCCCGGTGACGGTGACCTCGAGGTTCTGGATGTGCTCGACCGGCAGCGTCATCTCGGAGTTGCCGAGCCCGACGAGGACGGCGGCCCCGGCCGGTCCGACGGCCTTGATGCCGTCGGAGACGGCCCGCGGTGCACCACTGGCGTCGATGAAGGCGTCGAACGGCGGCAGGTCGGACGCCACGGAGACCACGGTGGGGTCGACGGTCTCGGTCGCGCCGAAGGAGAGCGCACGCTCGCGGCGCTCCGGGACGAGGTCGCTGATGACGATCCGCGAAGCGCCGAACGCCCGCGCGGCCTGCGCGCAGATGATGCCGATCGGACCGGCCCCGGCGATGAGCACGCTCGACCCGGGGACGATCCCGGCCTTGCGGACCGCGGCGATGCCGACGGAGAGGGGTTCGAGCAGGGCTCCGGCCTCGAACGACACCGAGTCGGGCAGCGTGTGCGCGAACTCGGACTCGATCGTGACGAACTCGGCGAACGCCCCGTCCACCGGCGGCGTCGCGTAGAAGCGCATGTGCGGGCAGAGGTTGTACCGCCCGGCGAGGCACTGGGCGCAGCGGTGGCACGGTCGCTGCGGCTCGATCGCCACGCGCTCCCCGACGCGGGACGGGTCGACGCCCTCGCCGACCGCGGTGATCGTGCCGGAGAGCTCGTGGCCGAGCACGAGGGGCTCCTCGACGACGAAGTCCCCGATCCGGCCGTGCCGGTAGTAGTGCACGTCGGAGCCGCACACGCCGACCGCGGCGACCCGGACGAGGACGTCCCCGGGATCGACCGCAGGGACGGGGCGGTCCTCGACGGTGAGGTCCTGGGTGCCGAGCAGCACGCTGACGCGCTGGGTGGAGGTCATGCGGTTCTCGCTTCCTCGGCCGCGTCGTCGCGGCCGGACGGGTGGGTGGTCGTGGGGGTGGGTGTGGCCGGCACCGCGTCGGTGATCCGGTCCGGGTCGCGCAGCAGGGCGCCGAACGCGATCTCGGCGGCCCCGTGCACGAGCACGTCGGACCCGAGCGCGGCCGGCACGATACGGAGCCGGTCGGCGGTCCCGGTCATCGACTGCGCTCGGACGTCGTCGAGGATCCGGTCGCCGACGTGGTCGAGCAGCACGCCGAGGAAGCCGCCGAGCACGACGACCGACGGGTTCACGGTGTGGATCGCGTTGCGGAGGGCCGTGGCGAGGGCTGTCACCTGGCGGTCCACGACCCGTTCGACCTCGGGTCGGCCCTCGGCGAGCGCCGCGGCGAGGGCGACCAGGTCGTCCGGAGCGGTCCCGGCCGCGGTCGCCAGGGCGTCACGGGAGGCCTCGGTCTCGAGGCAGCCGACGGCACCGCAGTGGCACCGGATGCCGTTCGCCGCGACGAAGGTGTGTCCGAGCTCGCCCGCGTACCCGTCGGCACCGCTCAGCGGTCGGCCGGCCGTGATGACCCCACCGCCGATGCCGCTCGCACCGCCGTTGAGGTACACGAGGTCGTCGACGCCCCGGCCGCTGCCGGCGAGCCGTTCCGCCCAGGCACCGACGTTGGCGTCGTTCGCGGCCCGAACCGGCAGCCCGGTCCGTTCGGCGAGGGGCCCGGCGAAGGGCGCGTCGTGCCAGCCGAGGTGCGGTGCGTACTGGACGGTCCCGTCCTCGACCCGGACCGTCCCGGGCACGGCGACCCCGATCCCGACGAGCCGGAGCGTCGCGGTGCCGGCCGACCCCGGACGGATCCGGTCGAGCAGCCCGGCGACGGTCTCGACGGCCTCCGCGGGCGTGGGCGGACGGTGCTGCGGTTCGACGAGGCGGTTCCGCACCGTGCCGTCGAGCCCGACGAGGGCGACCGAGACGGCGTCGACCTCGACCGTGACCGCGGCCGCCACGACGTCCGGCGCGGCCCGGACGACCGGACTCGGCCGCCCGACGCCGGTCCCCGGTGCACCGGCTGCGGGGAGGTCCTCGTGGAGGAGGCCGCGGTCGACGAGTTCGCCGACGAGTGCGAGGGTCGTCGAGCGGTTCAGGCCGGTGCGCCGGGTGATCTCGGCGCGGGTGATCGGCCCCTCCTCGTGGACGAGCCGGAGGACGCGCGCCGCGTTGCCCGGCGCGGGCGCGGGCGTCGCGGCGGTCGTGCTCGTCATCGGTCCCTCCTCTGGTCAGTGGTGGGTGGGTTGGCGCCGGCCCGAGTCTCGGGCCGGCGGACAGTTTCGCGGACTCCGCGCCGCGAAACCGTCCGCGTGGCCGAGTCTCGGCGCCGCGGGCCGCGCTACCGCGACCGCGAGAACGCCGCGTCGAACGCGGCCTCGGGCGGCGCGATCGTGCCCAGCTTCCGGACGAACGCCAGTGCCTCCGGCCCGCCGACGAGCCGGTCCATGCCGGCGTCCTCCCACTCGACGCTCGTCGGTCCGGTGTAGCCGATGTGGTTCAGCACGCGGAACACCCGCTCCCACGGCACGTCCCCGTGCCCGGCGGTGACGAAGTCCCACCCGCGTCGGGGGTCGCCCCACGGCAGGTGCGACGACAGTCGTCCGTTGCGCCCGTCGAGCTGCTTCACCGACTCCTTGCAGTGCACGTGGTACACCCGGTCGGCGAAGTCGAGCAGGAACGCGGCGGGGTCGAGGTCCTGCCAGACGAAGTGCGACGGGTCGAAGTTGAAACCGAACGCGGGGCGGTCGGCGAACACCTCGAGCGTCCGCTTCGCCGTCCAGTAGTCGTAGGCGATCTCGGAGGGGTGCACCTCGAGCGCGAAGCGGACGCCGACCTCCTCGAACACGTCGAGGATCGGCGACCACCGGTCGTGGAAGTCCTGGTACCCGGCGTCGATCATCGACGCGGGCACGGGTGGGAAGCCCGCGACGGTCTTCCAGATCGAGGATCCGGAGAACCCGGTGACGGTGTCGACGCCGAGCGCCGCGGCGGCACGCGCGGTCCACTGCAGTTCCTCGGCGGCACGCTGCCGGACGCCCTCGGGGTCGCCGTCGCCCCACACGTGCGGCGCGAGGATGTCCTCGTGCCGCTGGTCGATCGGGTCGTCGCACACGGCCTGGCCGGTGAGGTGGTTCGCGATCGTCCAGACCTGCAGCCCGTTGCGCTCGAGGATCGCCCTGCGGTCCGCGACGTACGCCGGGTCCGTCGCGGCGCGGCGGACGTCGAGGTGGTCGCCCCAGCAGGCGATCTCGAGGCCGTCGTACCCCCACTCGCCGGCGAGACGTGCGACCTCCTCGAAGGGCAGGTCGGCCCACTGGCCGGTGAAGAGGGTGACCGGCCTGGAGGCGCGGGTCGTCCCCGCCTCGTCGGTTCCGTCCGTCGTCGTCATCGTCGTCGTCCTTCCTCGCTGCGTGTGCTGGTCACCATGATCCCGGGGTCGCGCCGGCGGGAACCGTCTCCGGCCGGTCGACGCGGGACGCCACCGTGACGACCGTGTGCTCCCGCGAGGCGGTCTGGACGGCCTCCATGACCTCGAGCACGTGGAACGCGAGGTCCCCCGACGCCCGGTGCGGCCGGTCGGTCGCGATCGCGTGCGCCATGTCCGCGAGTCCGTACCCGCGGCCGGCGTCGGCGTACCCGGCCGACACGGGCAGCTCGCGCCACTCGCGGTCGTCGGCCGTCGCGATCGACACCGGGTCCGAGAAACGGTTCGGGTCCGGGACGGCGAGACTGCCCGCGGTGCCGTGCACCTCGAACAGCGGTGCCCGGGTCGCCCACACCTCGAACGAGACGGTGACCGTGGAGACGACTCCGCTGGCGTGTTCGAGCACGGCGACGACGTGGGTGTCGACGTCGACGGGGATCGGTGCGCCGGCGAACGGCCCGGTCGCGATGGTCCGCTCACGAGTGGACCGGGTGGCGCTCCCGCTGACCCGGGCGACGGGGCCGAAGAACTGCACGAGGCTCGTCAGGTAGTACGGCCCCATGTCGAGCAGCGGGCCGCCGCCGGGCTGGTAGTAGAACGCCGGCGCCGGGTGCCAGAGTTCGTGCCCCGGGGCGCTCCACGACACCGCGGCACCGACCGGGTCGCCGATCAGCCCGTCGTCGAGTGCTGCGCGCGCGGTCTGGATCCCCGTCCCGAGCACCGTGTCCGGCGCGCTGCCGACCCGCAGGCCCGATCGTGCGGCCAGTTCGAGCACCGGTGCGGCCTCGGCCGTCGCGAGTGCGAGCGGCTTCTCGCCGTAGACGTGCTTGCCGGCGTCGAGGGCCCGGGTGGCCACCTCGGCGTGCGCGGCCGGGATCGTCAGGTTGAGCACGACGTCGACGTCGTCCGCGGCGAGGAGCTCGTCGACGCTCGTGCCCCGGACACCCTGGGCGTCGCCGACCGACCGGGCACGGTCGACGTCGAGGTCCGCCACGGCCGTGAGCGCCAGGCCGGGCAGCGCCGGGAAGTGCTCGAAGTACTGCTGGCTGATGTTGCCGACACCGACGACACCGACCCGCAGTGCCGGACCGTTCACCGGGCTGCCCACAGGAGTCCCCTCTCGATGATCGTGCGGAGCGGCTGCGACTCGACGACCTCGAGCCGGTGCCCGGGTGCCGAGACGAACACGCGTCCCTCGCCCCACTGCCGGGTCCAGATCGCCGGCGCGGTGACCGGACGGTTCCAGGCGTCGAAGTCCCGCGCCTCCTGCGTGGTCGTCGCCAGCACGTCGTTGTACTCGTCGGAGAGCACCCAGTACTGCTCGGTCACGAGGTCGAAGTCCTCGATGCCCTGCGTGATCGGGTGCTCGTGCCCGAGGTCGGTGATGTGCACCGTGTACGGGATGTAGTTGTCGGACTGCTCGCCGGTGCGCTCCGACGGGTGCTTCCCCGCGTGGTGCGCGAACTGGCCGCCGATCATGTGGAGGTAGTCGGCGGTGTTGCGGAACGCGTCCGCGATCCCGCCGTGCCAGCCCGCGAGGCCGGCGCCGCCGAGGACGGCCCGCTGCAGCCCGGCGAACTCGTCGTCGGCGATGGTGGACATCGTGACGACCTGCACGATCAGGTCGACGTCCGCCATGACCGACTCGTCGGCGTACACCGCGGTCGAGTCCGACACCTGCACGTCGAACCCGTTGTCCCGCAGGAACGGCACGAACGCGTCGGTGGTCTCGACCGGCATGTGCCCGTCCCACCCGCCGCGGACGACGAGGGCGTGCTTCGTCGGAGCCACTCAGATCACCGTCCAGGCGCTGCCGTCGGCGGCGCTCCGCTCGACCGCGTCGAGGACCCGCTGCACGTGCAGCCCGTCCTCGAACGACGGCGACGGGTCGGTGCCCGCGACGATCGCCTCGACGAAGTCCTTCACCTCGTGGCTGAAGGTGTGCTCGTACCCGATGAGGTGCCCGGTCGGCCACCAGGCGGCCATGTACGGGTGCTCGGGCTCGGTGACGAGGATCCGCTGGAAGCCCTGCTCGCCCGCGGGTGCCGTGGCGTCGTAGAAGCGCAGCTCGTTCATCGACTCGAGGTCGAACTGGATCGCACCCGCCGACCCGCTGATCTCGAGCGTGAGGCCGTTCTTCCGGCCGGTCGCGTAGCGCGTCGCCTCGAACGTACCGATCGCCCCGTCGGCAGCGCCACCGGCGAGCCGTCCGAGGAAGAAGGCGGCGTCGTCGACGGTGACCTGCCCGCGTTCGGTCGAGGCGGTGCCGGACAGCCCGACGCCCTCGGCCATCAGCGGACGTTCGGTCACGAAGGTCTCGAGGGTGCCGGACACGGTCGACAGCTGTGCGCCCGTGACGTGCTCGACGAGGTCGATCGCGTGCGCGCCGATGTCGCCGAGCGAGCCGGAGCCGGCGAGCGCCTTGTCGAGCCGCCACGTCATCGGGCCGTCCTCGTCGGCGAGCCAGTCCTGCAGGTAGAGCGCGCGGACCTGTCGGACGGTGCCGAGCCTCCCGTCCTCCACCAGCCGCTTCGCGAACGCGATGGCGGGCACCCGGCGGTAGCTGAAGCCGACCATCGCGCGGACGCCGTCCGCCCGTGCGGCGGCGGCCGCCGCGGTCATCGCCTCGGCCTCGGCGACGGTGTTGGCGAGGGGCTTCTCGCACAGGACGTGCTTGCCGGCCTCGAGCGCCGCGATCGCGACCTCGACGTGGGACGAGCCGGGCGAGCAGATGTCGACGACGTCGATGTCCGGGTCGGTGACCACGGCGCGCCAGTCGGTGGACGCGGCCTGCCAGCCGTACTGCTGCCGCGCCGCCTCGGTCCGTCCCGGGTCACGGCCGACGATGACGGCCATCTCCGGTTCGACCCCGAGGTCGAAGAACCTCGGTGCGGTGCGCCACCCCTGTGAGTGCGCGGCTCCCATGAAGCCGTGGCCCACCATGGCCACTCGAAGTCGGTCCTGTGCCATCCGCTCGCTCCCTTGCGATCACGTCCTTGCCAGAGTCAACACTACCGCTTATGTTGGGCGCGGCAACATTTTGTTTCGACGACGAACGGTGACCACCATGGCAACGACGCCCACCCGTGCAGACAAGTTCTCCTTCGGTCTCTGGACCATCGGCTACAACGGATCCGACCCCTTCGGC
>NZ_JAFEVQ010000030.1:0-43568 GCF_020882855.1 Curtobacterium sp. GD1
GCGCCGCCCGGCGCCCGCCGCGCCCCCGCCGCGGCGGCCGCGGGCGGCGCACAACCAAAGGCACGTTGCGCCGCGCGATCGCGCGGTTCGAACGCACTGTGGTTGTGCAGCACCGCCCCGAACCGCCACCACGGAGCGCGCGACCAGACCCCGGCTTGCGCGAACCCCGCGCAGCACGTACCGTATGAAACGATTCAATCGACACGAGGAAGTGACACGATGACATCAGCGAGCTTCAGCTCCGTCGCCGGCCAGCTGGCCCGGCAGGCGATCGAGCTCCCGAGCTGGGCGTTCGGCAACTCCGGCACCCGCTTCAAGGTGTTCGGGACCCCCGGCACCCCGCGCGACCCCTACGAGAAGATCGCCGACGCCGCCCAGGTCCACCGGTACACCGGGCTCGCACCCACCGTCGCACTCCACATCCCGTGGGACCTCGTCGACGACTTCGCCGACCTGAAGCGCCACGCGGAAGAGCACGGCGTCTCCCTCGGCACCGTCAACTCGAACACCTTCCAGGACGACGACTACAAGTTCGGCGCCCTGACCCACGTCGACGAGACGATCCGGCAGAAGGCGATCGACCACCACCTGCGCTGCATCGACGTGATGGACGCCACGGGTTCCCGCGACCTGAAGATCTGGCTCGCCGAGGGCTCCAACTACCCCGGCCAGGAGGACATGCGCTCCCGCCAGGACCGCCTCCACGACTCGCTGACCACGATCTACGACCGCCTCGGCCCGGACCAGCGCCTCGTGCTCGAGTACAAGTTCTTCGAGCCGTCGTTCTACCACACGGACGTCCCGGACTGGGGCACGAGCTACGTGCAGACGGCGGCGCTCGGCGACAAGGCGATGGTCTGCCTCGACACCGGCCACCACGCCCCCGGCACGAACATCGAGTTCATCGTCATGCAGCTCCTGCGCCTCGGCAAGCTCGGCAGCTTCGACTTCAACTCGCGCTTCTACGCCGACGACGACCTGATCGTGGGCGCCGCCGACCCGTTCCAGCTGTTCCGCATCCTCGTCGAGGTCATCCGCGGCGGCGGCTACGACAACCCCGACGTCGCGTTCATGCTCGACCAGTGCCACAACATCGAGGACAAGATCCCCGGGCAGATCCGCTCGGTGCTCAACGTCCAGGAGATGACGGCCCGAGCACTGCTCCTCGACCGCGTCGCACTGACCGCCGCACAGGAGGCGCACGACGTCCTCGGCGCGAACGAGATCTTCATGGACGCGTACCAGACCGACGTCCGGGCCGACCTCGCCGCCTGGCGCGAGTCCCGCGGGCTCCCCGCGAACCCGATGCGCGCCTACCTCGACTCCGGCTACCAGCGGCAGATCGCCGAGGACCGGGTCGGCGGCGTCCAGGCCGGTTGGGGCGCGTAGACATCATGACAAGCACAGGACTGGAGGCCCGGGTGGACCCCGCAACGCACGGCACCGACGCAGACACCACGATCAGTGCGCTCGTCGCACGTTCGAACGCGCTCGGCTCGGATCCGCGGATCACGAACTACGCGGGCGGCAACACCTCCGCCAAGGGCACCGACACCGACCCGGTCACGGGCGAACCGGTGGAGCTGCTCTGGGTGAAGGGCTCCGGGGGCGACCTCGGTACCCTCACCCCGGCGGGCCTCGCAGTCCTGCGCGTCGACCGCGTCCGCGCCCTGCAGGACGTCTACCCCGGCGTGGAGCGCGAGGACGAGATGGTCGCCGCGTTCGACCACACCCTGTTCGGTCGCGGTGGGGCGGCTCCCTCCATCGACACCGCGATGCACGCCCTCGTCGACGCCGCGCACGTCGACCACCTGCACCCCGACGCCGGCATCGCCATCGCGACCGCCGCCGACGGCCCGGCCCTGACCGAGCAGGTCTTCGGCGACAAGGTGGTCTGGGTGCCGTGGCGCCGACCGGGGTTCCAGCTCGGGCTCGACATCGCGGCGGTCAAGCGAGACCACCCCGCGGCGATCGGCACGATCCTCGGCGGCCACGGCATCACCGCCTGGGGCGACACCAGCGCCGAGGCCGAGGCGAACTCCCGCTGGATCATCGACACGGCAGAGGCCTTCATCGCCGAGCACGGGAAGGACCAGCCGTTCGGCCCCGTCCGCCGCGGCTTCGAGGCGCTGCCGACGGACGAACGGCGCGCGCGCGCCGCAGCCCTCGCCCCGACGATCCGGGGCATCGCCGGGCACGACAAGCCGGTGGTGGGTCACTTCACCCACAGCGACGTCGTACTCGACTTCCTCGCGTCCTCACGGGCAGAGGAGCTCGCGGCCCTCGGGACGAGCTGCCCGGACCACTTCCTCCGCACCAAGGTGAAGCCGCTCATCCTCGACCTGCCCGCCACGGCGACGGTTGAGGAACAGACCGCCCGCCTGCACGAGCTCCACGAGCAGTACCGCGTCGACTACCAGGCCTACTACGACCGGCACGCCGACGAGACGAGCCCGGCGATCCGCGGCGCCGACCCGCTCATCGTGCTCGTCCCGGGCATCGGCATGTTCTCCTACGGCAAGGACGCCCAGACCGCCCGCGTCGCCGGCGAGTTCTACGTGAACGCCATCAACGTGATGCGCGGCGCGGAGTCCCTCAGCACGTACGCCCCCATCGACGAGGCCGAGAAGTTCCGCATCGAGTACTGGGCCCTCGAGGAGGCGAAGCTCCAGCGGATGCCCGCACCGAAGAAGCTCGCCACGCGCATCGCCCTCGTCACCGGAGCCGCGAGCGGCATCGGCAAGGCCATCGCGAAGCGCCTGGCGGCCGAGGGTGCCGCGGTCGTCATCGCGGACCTCGACCTCGCCAAGGCGCAGGAGGCCGCGGCCGAGATCGGGAACACCGATACGGCGATCGGCATCGCCGCGAACGTGACGGACGCCGACGCGATCGACCACGCGATCCAGCAGACGCTCCTGCACTTCGGCGGCCTCGACCTCGTCGTGAACAACGCCGGGCTGAGCCTCAGCAAGAGCCTGCTCGAGACCACCGAGCAGGACTGGGACCTGCAGCACGACGTCATGGCGAAGGGCTCCTTCCTGGTGTCGAAGGCGGCCGCGAAGGTCCTCATCGAGCAGGGCCTCGGCGGCGACATCGTGTACATCTCGTCGAAGAACTCGGTGTTCGCCGGCCCGAACAACATCGCGTACTCGGCGACCAAGGCCGACCAGGCGCACCAGGTCCGGCTGCTGGCGGCCGAACTCGGTGAGCACGGGGTGCGCGTCAACGGCATCAACCCCGACGGTGTCGTCCGTGGCTCGGGCATCTTCGCGTCCGGCTGGGGTGCGAACCGGGCGAAGACGTACGGCATCGAGGAGCAGGACCTCGGCAAGTTCTACGCCCAGCGCACGATCCTCAAGCGCGAGGTCGTGCCCGAGAACGTCGCCAACGCCGTCTACGCCATCTGCACCGACGACTTCTCGCACACGACCGGCCTGCACGTCCCCGTGGACGCCGGTGTCGCGGCAGCGTTCCTGCGCTGATGTCCGGGACAGAGGCAGCAGCGTGACGAACAGCGGCAGCGTCGCCGCGGTCGACCTCGGCGCCACGAGCGGGCGGGTGATCGTCGGCCACGTCGACACCGACGGCGTCCGGATGGAGCACGTCGCCCGGTTCCCCAACGGCCCGGTCGCGCTCCACGAGGGCGATCGCGACGCCCTGCACTGGGACGTCGTCGAGCTGTACCGGCAGGTCACCGCGGGCCTCGGCGACGCCTTCGCCCGGAATCCGGACATCGCCAGCATCGGCATCGACTCGTGGGCGGTCGACTACGGTCTGCTCCGCGGCGGGCGGCTGCTCGGGCTGCCGTCCCACTACCGCGACGCACGACACGAGCGCGGCGTCGCGACCGTGCACGAGCGGCTCTCCGCCGCCGAGCTGTACGCCCGGAACGGCCTGCAGCACCTGCCGTTCAACACCCTGTTCCAGTTCGCCGCCGATCCTTCCCTGCAGCTCGCGCAACGGGCGCTGCTCGTGCCCGACCTGCTCGGCTACTGGCTGACCGGCGTCGAGGCGGCCGAGCGCACGAACGCCTCGACGACCGGGGTCCTGAACGCGACCACCCGCGGGTGGGACCCGGCGTTGCGGGCTGCTGCGCGCCTCCCGAGCGGACTCCTGCCCACCCTGCGCGACCCGGGCGACCGACTCGGTCCCCTGCTGCCCGCCGTCGCCGAGGCGGTCGGCGGCACTGCGCCGGTCACGCTCGTCGGCTCCCACGACACGGCCTCGGCCGTGGTGGCGGTACCGGCCACCGACCCGGACTTCGCGTACATCTCGTCCGGCACCTGGTCGCTCGTCGGCGTCGAGCTCGACGCACCCGTCCTGTCGGACGCGGCTCGCGAGGCCAACTGCACCAACGAAGGCGGCGTCGACGGACGCGTCCGGTTCCTGAAGAACGTGTCCGGGCTGTGGCTGCTCTCCGAGAGCGTGCGCACCTGGGAGCGCGGTGGCGAGCGCGTCGACCTGGAGGCGCTGCTCGCCTCCGCAGCGGACGTCACCGCCCCGGTCCCCGTCTTCGACGTCGCGGACGACACGTTCACCGCGCCGGGTGACATGCCGGCACGGATCGCCGCCTGGTGCGGTGCACACGGACTCGCCGCCCCGGCATCGCGGGCCGAGACCGTGCGGTCGATCCTCGAGTCGCTCGCCTCGGCGTACGCCTCGACCCTCGAGACGATCGTCGCCGTCACGGGCCGAGACGTCCGACAGGTGCACGTCGTCGGCGGAGGATCGCAGAACCGGCTCCTCTGCCAGCTCACCGCCGACCGCACCGGGCTCCCCGTGCTCGCCGGGCCGGTCGAGGCGACCGCGCTCGGCAACGTCCTCGTGCAGGCGCGGGCCGTCGGGCTCGGCGGCCTCGATGGCGCCTCACTCGAGGCCCTGCGCTCGACGATCGCCCGTTCCGTCGAACCCGTGCGCTACACCCCGCGAGCCGACCACTCCACCCACCGATCCACCCCGAGACGTAGGATGTCTGTATGACCTCGACCGATGACCAGCACCGCGTCGACCCCGCGACGGGCGCTCCGGCAGCGACCCCCGGGGCGCCGTCGGCCCGGCGTACTCCGATCAAGCGGCAGCTGCCGACCGTGCGCGACCTCGCGCCGCTCATGCAGTTCAAGAAGCCGTCGCTGCCGGGTCGGCGACAGCGTCTCGAGTCGGCGCTGACGATCTGGGACCTGCGCGACATCGCCGCCCGACGCACGCCGAAGGCCGCGTTCGACTACACCGAGGGCGCCGCCGAGGCCGAGATCTCCCTCGCCCGTGCCCGCCAGGCGTTCGAGGACATCGAGTTCACCCCCGCGATCCTGCGCGACGTCTCGAAGGTCGACACGACGCGCGACGTGCTCGGTGCGCCCGTCGCATACCCGTTCGGCATCGCCCCGACCGGTTTCACGCGCATGATGCAGACCGAGGGCGAGCGCGCCGGAGCCCGGGCAGCGGGCCGCGCCGGCATCCCGTTCTCGCTCTCCACGATGGGGACCACCGCGATCGAGGACGTCCGCGACGCCAACCCGTCGGGCCGCAACTGGTTCCAGCTCTACATGTGGAAGGACCGCGAGAAGTCGATGGCGCTCGTCTCCCGCGCCGAGAAGGCCGGGTTCGACACGCTGCTCGTCACCGTGGACGTGCCCGTCGCCGGTGCCCGGCTGCGGGACAAGCGCAACGGGTTCTCGATCCCGCCGCAGCTGAGCGCCCGCACCGTGCTGAACGCGATCCCGCGGCCCTGGTGGTGGTTCGACTTCCTCACCACCGAGCCGTTGGCGTTCGCGTCGCTCGACCGCTGGTCCGGCACCGTCGGCGAGCTCCTCGACCACATGTTCGACCCGACCGTCACCTACGAGGACCTCGAGTGGATCCGGTCGCAGTGGAAGGGCAAGGTCGTCGTCAAGGGCGTGCAGTCACTGGCGGACGCGAAGCGTCTGGCAGACATGGGCGTCGACGGGATCACGCTGTCGAACCACGGCGGCCGGCAGCTCGACCGCGCTCCCGTCCCGTTCCACCTGCTCCCCTCCGTCGTCCGCGAGGTCGGCAAGGACACCGAGGTGCACCTCGACACGGGAATCATGTCCGGCGCCGACATCGTCGCCGCGGTGGCCCTCGGTGCGAAGTTCACGATGGTCGGTCGGGCGTACCTGTACGGCTTGATGGCGGGTGGCGAGGCCGGTGTCGACCGGATGATCCAGATCCTGTCCGAGCAGATCGAGCGGACGATGCGGCTGCTCGGGGTGGCCTCGCTCGACGAGCTCGAGCCGGGACACGTGACGCAGTTGCAGCGGTTGACGCCGGTCCCGCGGGGCTGACCGGCGCGCGGTCACGCCGGCGGTCCGACCGGCTGAGTCGTGCGCCCGCGCAGCTGCTCGAGCAGGCGTTCGATGTTCCGGAGCGCCCGGCGCGTCTCCCAGGCCGCGTACGCGGTGAGAGCGAGGCACACGGCGAGGAACACCCACCCGGTCGGCCCGAGCGCGACTACCGCCCAGACCCCGAGCGCGATGGACACCGCGGCGGAGACCGGGACGACCACGCGGTTGTTGCGGTAACGCCACCGGGCTGACTCCAGGGCGCGCAGCCACGTGGCGCGGTCGACCTGTGACGGCAACTCCCCGGTCCGGACGGCACGGTGGATGCCCCTCACCACGTCGTCCCCGCCACCCCGTCGCTGTCGGAGCACGACGAGCGCGCCCAAGCCCACCGTCGCCACCGCGGCGTAGACCAGGGAACCGACAGCCCGTTCGACGGGGTCGAAGCCGTGCGCGTCGACGACGAACCCGATGCCGAACCAGAACGCGCCGAACAGCACGAAGAGCAGGGCGAGCAGTGCCGGCAGTGGGAGCTTGCGGATGCGGTCCACGAGGCAACCGGGGGTCAGCGGGGGTCGGGCGGGCGGCGGCGCACGACGAGGGTGCCGATGCCCTGGACGACGAAGTACGCGCCACTCCCCACGAGGACGACCGTCCTGATGACCGCGATGACCGACACGCTACCCAGCACGAGCGTCCCCACGGCGAGTGCGATGAAGATCCCGCCCATCACGATCACGACGACCGGGTTCGGGGCGACGAAGAAGCGTCGGCCGCCGTTCGCGTCGGCGATCGCACGGTCGCGGGCGGTGGCGACGGCGGCAGGCGAACGGCCCTCGCGCCGGTCGCGTCGGCGTTGCCGGGCGCGGAGCACGAGCCAGACGGCGACGCCGATGGTGACGGACACCGGCCACACGACCCAGTCGATCGCCTGGAGGAACCCCAGCACGAAGCTGGTGACCAGGCCGGCGCCGACACCGATCGCTGCTGCCTTGGTCGTCCGGTCCGTCCGGCCGTCGATGCTCGTCACGTAGCCCGGGCGCCGGGCGTACGGGTCGTGCTCCGGCTCGGTCTGGTCAGCTGATCGTTCGTTCCCCACGCTCCGACCGTACCGAGATCGTGACCCGATGGACCGCTCGGAGGTGATGGAATGCCGTCATGCGGTGGGGAGAGGGTCGTGCGGTGACGGGGATGGTCGTGGTGCTGCTGGTCGGCGCGGCGCTGTCGGGCTGCGCTGTCCAGGCCGGAGCGGCCGCGTCCTGCGCCGGAACCTCGATCGAGCTCGGCGACTCGGACCTGCGCCCCGGCGGCACGGTCGACCTGCACGTCGACTGGCTCTACCGCGACTGCGAGGACGGTGGCGGCACGTTCCGTGCGTCCGACGACGTCACGGTGACCATCACGCCCGCGTCGACCGGCGACCCGGTGCTGCTCGGGCGGCCGACCCCCGCAGGGCGAGCAGTTCACGGTCGCCGGGCGCTTCGACCTGCCCGACGACCTGCCGGTGGGCGACGCCGTCCTCGACGTGAGCAGCCACGACGGCGACGGGTCCGGCGCGAGCCTGCCGGTGACGATCAGCGCGGACGGCGCCAGGTGAACGAGTAGCGCCAGAGCGGGTGCTGGCGGTACTCGGCCCCCATCAGGACGGCCCGGACCGCCTGCTCGACTTCGGGGTAGGAGTGCGGCGGCGGCCAGCACCTCGGCGCCGAGTGTTCCCAGAAGCCGCGGCGCCACGAATACCAGCGGTGCTGGACGACACCGACGAGCCCGAGCAGGTGGTCCCGCACCCGGGTCGACTCGGCGAGCCCGACGACGACGAGCACCCCGCCGGGCGCCGTGAGGTCGGCGAGGCGAGCCAGTGCCGCGGGGAGGTCCGGCAGGTGGTGCACCGTCGCGATCGAGGCGACGACGTCGAACCGCTGCCCGAGGTCGGCCGTCATCACGTCACCGACCACCCACTCGACGTCGGTGCTCCCGTGTTCGGCGCGGGCGGCGTCGAGGACGGTCCCGTCGAGGTCGATCGCCGTCACGTCGAGTCCGGCGTCGGCGAGGTCCCGCGCGAGCAGCCCGTTGTCGGCCCCCACGTCGAGCGCGGTCCGGGCGCCCTCGGGGATGGCCGCGAGCACCCTCGGGTGGAAGTGCGTGTCGTGGTTCCAGTGCCCCGTCACCTCCGTCTCACCGCCACGTCTGCCGGACCAGCACCTCGAGCAGCCCGTCCGTGGGCGTGTTGGTCTGCGTCACCGAGATCCACGTGTCCCCCCGGACGAAGAACGTGTGGGTGGTCTCCAGCGGGTCGCCGTAGTAGTCCGACGACTCGCTGTGCTGACACGCCCGCCCACCGAGCCGATCGGAGCACGACCAACCCGCCTGCTCGTGTGCGCTGAGTCGCTCGTCGAGGGTCCCTTCCGCGGTCGACCCCATCGCGAGGAAGAGGTTGTCCGATTCTTCCGGGCTCCCGGTCTGGGACCACCGGCAGACGAGGGCCGCGTCGGCGACGAACGGCTCGTCCGGGTCGACCCAGTAGTCCGATCCGACTCCGCCGGGTGCGACGGGTCGGATCTGCTCGACCTTCCGCTGGCCGAACAGCCGCGCGGAATCGGCTGACGGCACCGCCGCCGCGCACGAGTCCGGGATCGATGCCGCGACACCACCGGACGTCGGCGAGGACGGCCGGGTGGTCGGACGGATGGGAGCCGACGAGGCCGTCCGGTCCGACCGCGGCACGGCTGCGGGACTCGAGGCGCTCGGAGCCGGCGGCGCGGCGATCGGACTCGGGATCATCCCGAGCGCGACCGCTCCACTCGCGGTGCCGACACCGAGCAGCGCCACGATCGCGACGGCGATCCCGACACGCTTGCGGACGGAGACCCGACGGGGTTCGGCGTCGAGGTGTGCGACGAAGCGCTGGCGCATGCCGACGATCATCTGCTGCAGGTCGTCTCCGACGGGAGGTTCAGAGCTCATCGTGCGTCACCGCCTTCTTGATCCGGGCCCGCGATCGCGCGACCCGCTGTCTGACCGCTCCGACGCTCAACCCGAGCGCAGTCGCGGCTTCGGCGTACGAACGGCCGTCGATGAGGCACAGCTCGCACACCTGCCGGTCGATCGGCGAGAGCGCGTCGATCTCGGCTCTGACCCAGCGCAGCCGGTCTCGGGCGTCGTCGTCCTCGACCGGTGCCGGCAGGTCGTCCGGCAGTTCGTCGCCCTGGTGCCGCTGGTGCGTGCGCCGGAGGTTCGCCGCGTGGTTGCGGCTGACCACCAGCAGCCACGGCAGGATCGACTCGTCGGGGAGCTCGATGGAAGCCGCCCGTCGCCAGAGCGTCACGAACGTGTCCTGGACGACCTCCTCGACGTCCTGGCGCGACGGGACGAGCGCCCAGGCGTACCGGGTCACCGTCGCCACGTAGCGGTCGAAGAGCGCGACGCCCGCTGCCCGGTCGCCGTTCCCCGCCGCCCGGACCAGTGCTGTGTCCGGTTCTCGTGATCGGTCCATGACCACCCCCTTCACCCCAGCAGTGTCCGGACCGGTCCGATCGTCACAGTGCGGGGACAGCCGGGCGTGTCGTGAGGGCGAAGGACAGCGGCGCCGCCCGGACCGCGTCGACCGCGTGCGCGACCGCACCGAGCACGACGACGTCGGCGCCCAGCGTCGACGCGACGATCTCGGGGACCGGGTCGAACCCCGCGCCGTCGAGCCAGGCCCGGGCCCGGTCGATCACGGCACCGGCGGGCTCGGCGATGGCCCCCGCGACGACCACGCGGTCGATGTCGAGCAGGCTGACGAGCAGGACGCAGACGCGGGCCAACCGGTCCCCCAGGCGGTCGACGATGCCGAGGGCGACCGGGTCCCCGTCGTGCGCCGCGCGGAACAGGACGGAGGCGTCGGCGTCCGCGGCGAGGGGGCTGTCCGGCGGGACGTCGCCCGCGGCGAGCGCCTCGGCGACGAGCCGGCGGGCGGTGGCACCGATGCCGTCGGACGATCCGACACCCTCGACGAGGTCGAGCACGCGCATCTCCCCCGCGCCGCCGTGGGCACCCCGGAGCAGGACCCCGTCGACGACGAGTCCGCTGCCGAACCGCTCGCCGGACAGCAGGGCTGCGAACGAGGCGTCGCCCGAGGAGGGCCGTTCGGCGAGCGCGGCGAGGTTGGCGTCGTTCTCGACCACGACCCGGTGACCCGGGACGGCGTCGGCGAAGCCCGGGTTCATCCGGTCCCAGAACCCGCCGTCGCCGGGTGACGCGCCGCCGGCGTCCACGGGGGCGGGGATGCCGACGACGGACACGAGCACCCGCAGCGGGTCGACCCCGGCGTCGAGGAGTGCGGCGGCGACGGTCTCGCCGACGACCCCGAGCCGGACCGGGACGTCGAGACCGGAGTCGCCGAGGGCCCCTTCGGCACGGCCGAGCACGGTGCCGCGCAGATCGGCGACGAGCACGGTCACCCGGTGCTGCCCGGCGTCGATGCCGACGACCACGCCGCCGGCGGTGTCGAGCTCGTACCGGCGCGCCGGACGGCCGATGCGGTACTCCCCCGCGGCCCGGGCGTCGTCGAGTTCGCGGACCCAACCGAGGCGGACGAGCTCCTCGCACGCGGCGAGGACGGTGGAACGGGTCAGACCGGTCGTGTCGATCGCCTCGGTCGCGGTGAACGCGCGCACGGAGAAGGCGTACGCGAGAAGCGTCTCTGCGCTCGTTCCACGGGGCGGCGGCATGCCCGCACACTACCGCGGAAACAGTTCCTTGCAGAATTAGATTTTGTCGCTAGATTTAGTTCTGCGGGCGGCAGTGGAGCCGGACCGCGAACCGGAACGGCAGGGACGCCGGGTCCGGACGGACGGAGACGACGTGCAGACACACGCCACCACCAGGGACGCCGCCGCGCTCAGCCGCCGCGGGTTCCTGCTCGGGGCGGGCGGCATCGGAGCGGGCCTGGCCCTCGCCGGGTGTGCCCCGCTCGGTTCCTCGAGCAGCCGCCCCGAGACGATCACGTTCTACGTGTCGAAGCCCGAGGTCATCGGCTACTTCGACGAGGTCATCGCGAAGTTCCACGACAGCCAGTCGAGGATCCGCGTCATCCGCGACTCGACGTCCAACATGTCCGCCAACTTCGTCCGGAACCGACCGCCGGACCTCGGCTGCCTGAACTACAACTACGCGATGGTCTCGTTCGTCGAGCACGGCGCCCTCTCCGACCTGTCGGACCTGCCGGAGAAGGACACGATCAACCCCGACCTGTGGCCGCTCATGGAGCAGACCGCGGACTACCCGGGTCGGACGAGCGTGCTGCCGTACTCGGTGACCGCGGCGTCGGTGATCTACAACAAGCAGATCTTCGCCGACCAGGGCATCGACGTGCCGACCACGTGGAGCGAGTTCCGAGACGTCTGCAAACGACTCACCAAGGCCGGCATCACGCCGATGTACGGCACCTACAAGGACAACTGGACGATCGCCCAGGGCATGTTCGACTACTCGGTGGGCGGGATGCTCGACCTGCAGCAGACCTTCGCGGCACTCGACCGCGAGGGCACGAAGGTGGGCACGAGCTCGAGCGTCTCGTTCGAGAAGGACTTCGCCGCCCCCGTCGACCGCATGGTGGACCTCCTGCAGTGGCACCAGAAGGGCGCGGCGAGCCGCGGGTACGGTGACGGCAACCTCGCGTTCGCGCAGGGGAAGGCCGCGATGTACCTGCAGGGGCCGTGGGCGCTCGGTGAGATCGCGAAGTCGAATAAGGACATCGACCTCGGCACGTTCCCGTTCCCGGCGACCGACGACGCCGCCGACAACAAGGTGCGCGTGAACGTCGACCTCGGCCTCTGGATCCCGGAGGCGTCCCGCAAGAAGGAGGCGGCGCGCGAGTTCCTGTCGTTCCTGATGAGCCCCGCCGTGAACGACAAGTACAACGCCGACAACAACGGTTTCGGCGTCCGGAAGGACTCGCCACCCGCGTCGAACCCCGCGCTCCGCGGCATGCAGGACTCTTACGACCAGGCGAAGTTCTCCCTGGGCGCCTCGCAGCTCATCCCCGCCGAGATCCCGGTGGCGAACTACCTGCAGTCCATCGCCTTCGGCGGTGCCCCCGCTCCCCAACTCCGCACCCTCGACGGCGACTGGGCGCGTCTCGCGCTCCGTACGGCCGCGTAAGGAGACGACCTTGGCCACCACGACCACAGAATCCGTCACGACGGCGGGCAGCCGCCGACGGGGCGGAGCCGCACCGCGCCTCCAGTCCGGACGACGAGGCGGAGCCGGACTGCGCACGAAGCGCAGCCGGACCGACCCGCTCTTCCTGGTCTTCCTGATCCCCACCCTCCTGCTCTTCACCCTGGCGATCACGCTCCCCGCCGTGATGGGCATCGTGTTGAGCTTCACCGACTCCGTCGGCTTCGGTGACTTCCGGTTCATCGGCCTGACGAACTACGTCGCCGTGTTCAGCGACCCGGCGATCCTGCAGGCGTACCTGTTCACGATCGGGTTCTCGCTCGTCACGGTCCTCGTCGTGAACGCGGTCGCGTTCCTGCTCGCGATCGCCCTGACCTCGAAGGTCCGCGGCAAGATCACCCTCCGCGCCGTGTTCGTGCTGCCCATGGTGATCTCGGGCATCGTCATCGCCTACGTGTTCTCGTTCCTGTTCGCGAACAGCCTGCCGGCGCTCGCGACCACGCTCGGCTTCGCGCCGCTCGAGCAGAGCATCCTCGCGAACCCGGACCTGGCGTGGATCGCGATCGTGGTCGTGACCGCGTGGCAGGCGATCCCGTCGACACTGCTCATCTACATCGCCGGCGTGCTCTCGATCCCGGCCGAGGTGTACGAGGCGTCGGCGCTCGACGGCGCGAGCGCCTGGCGGCAGCTCGTGTCGATCACGGCACCGCTCACGGCGGGCTACATCCTCATCAACCTCGTGATCGGGTTCAAGAACTTCCTGAACTCGTACGACATCATCGTCGGCCTCACCGACGGCGGCCCCGGCACCTCGACCACCAGCGTGGCGATGTCGATCTTCAAGGGCTTCAACGGCGGCGACTACGCCTACCAGATGGCGAACGCCACGATCTTCTTCGTCATCGCGGTCGTCATCGCCGTGATCCAGCTGCGGGCGACCCGCGGGAAGGCAGCGCTCTGATGACCATCCAGGCACCCCTCCAGCCGGGGACCACCGCGACCGGCACCATCCGCTCCGTCGACGCCGATCGGAACGCCGGCCGTCGTGGCGAGCGCTTCAACTGGCCGGTCACGGTCGTCCTCGTCCTCTGCACCCTGTCCGTCCTCGTCCCGCTGTACGTGACGATCACGATGGCGTTCAAGACGACGAGCCAGGCGGTCGACGGCAACGCGTTCTCCCTCCCGGCGCCGTTCAGCGTCGACGGCTTCGTGCAGGCCTGGCAGCTGACGGACTTCCCGCGCGCGTTCGGCGTCTCGGTGCTCGTCGCCGCGATCACCGTCGTCGGCACGATCCTGCTCGCCTCGTTCACGGCGTACGCGATCGCCCGGAACTGGGACCGCAGGCTCTTCCGCTGGTCGTTCTTCTACCTGCTCGCCGCGATGTTCCTGCCGTTCCCGGTGCTCGCGCTGTCGCAGGTGAAGCTCACCGGCCTGGCGCACCTCGACAACCCGTTCGGCGTCGCGATCCTGCACGTCATGTTCCAGCTGTCGTTCAGCGTGCTGCTCTTCACCGCGTTCCTGCGGTCGATCCCGGCCGAACTGGAGGAGAGTGCCCGCATCGACGGTGCGAGCACGGGGCAGGTGTTCTGGCGACTCGTGTTCCCGCTGCTGGCACCGATGAGCGCCACCGTCGGCATCTTCGCGTTCCTCGCGTCCTGGAACGACTTCGTGATGCCGTCGCTGATCACCTCGAACCCGGCGCTGCAGACCCTGCCGGTGCTGCAGCAGATGTTCCAGACGCAGTTCAGCAACAACTACAACGTGTCGTTCGCCTCGTACCTGATGGCGATGGCGCCGGCGATCATCGTCTACCTGTTCACGCAGCGCTGGGTGATGGCCGGGGTCACGCAGGGCGCGATCAAGTGACGACCACCGACTCCGCAACCGAGAGGACCCCCACCATGACCGACGTCGTCGAGACCGCCGCCGCACCCGCGACCGAGGACGGGAGCAGCACCTGGTGGCGCCAGGCCAGCGTCTACCAGATCTACCCGCGGTCCTTCGCCGACGCGAACGGCGACGGCATCGGCGACCTGCCCGGTGTCACCGCGAAGGTGCCGTACCTGGCGTCCCTCGGGATCGAGGCCGTCTGGCTCAGCCCGTTCTACCCGTCCGCCCTCGCCGACGGCGGCTACGACGTGGACGACTACCGGGACGTCGACCCGCGCCTCGGCACGCTCGAGGACTTCGACGAGATGGTCGCGGCGCTGCACGGTGCCGGGATCCGCGTGATCGTCGACGTCGTCCCGAACCACACGAGCGACCGGCACGAGTGGTTCCGCGAGGCGCTCGCAGCGGAGAAGGGCTCCCCCGCCCGCGACCGGTACGTCTTCCGTGACGGGTCCGGTCCCGACGGGGCGGAAGCGCCCGCCGACTGGGTGTCGATCTTCGGCGGCCCGGCCTGGACCGCGGTCGGCGACGGCCAGTGGTACCTGCACAACTTCGCCAAGGAACAGCCCGACCTCAACTGGGCGAACCGCGAGGTCCGCGACGACTTCCTGCACACCCTCCGCTTCTGGTCCGACCGCGGTGTGGACGGGTTCCGCATCGACGTCGCGCACGGCCTGGCGAAGGACCTGCCGTCGGGCCCGCTCCCGACGTGGGCCGAGGTCCTCGCGTCGCCGAAGGACGGCTCGCACATCCTCTGGGACCGCGACGACGTCCACGAGATCTACGCCGAGTGGCGGAAGGTCTTCGACGAGTACACACCCGCACGCACGGCCGTCGCCGAGGCGTGGGTCGCCGCCGACCGCCGCGCCCGGTACGCCAGCGCCGAGGGGCTCGGGCAGGCGTTCAACTTCGACCTGCTCGAGGCCGACTTCGACGCCGGGCAGTTCCGGAGCATCATCGAGTTCAACCTCGGGCTCGCCGAGGAGTCCGGCTCGTCGACCACGTGGGTCTTCTCGAACCACGACGTCGTCCGGCACGCCACCCGCTACGCCCTGCCGGCACGCAACGGCGCCGAGGAGAAGCAGGGCAGCGCCTGGCTGCTCGCCGGCGGCTCGCAGGACGCGCTCGACCGCTCGCTCGGGCTGCGCCGTGCCACCGCGGCCACGCTGCTCGAACTCGCGCTGCCCGGCTCGGCCTACCTCTACCAGGGCGAGGAGCTCGGCCTGCAGGAGGTCGGCGACATCCCCGAAGCCGACCGCCAGGACCCGGCGTTCTTCCGGAACCCGGGCGTCGACGTC
This sequence comes from Curtobacterium sp. GD1, assembly GCF_020882855.1. Lineage (NCBI taxonomy): Bacteria > Bacillati > Actinomycetota > Actinomycetes > Micrococcales > Microbacteriaceae > Curtobacterium > Curtobacterium sp. GD1. Next base: position 15,650 of record NZ_JAFEVQ010000030.1, read on the forward strand.
GGCCGTGACGGCTGCCGCGTGCCGCTCCCCTGGACCCGGAACGGCAGGAGCTTCGGGTTCGGCGACGGCGGTGCGCACCTGCCGCAGCCGGCGTGGTTCGCCGATGTGTCGGTCGAGGCCGAGGACGCCGACCCCGACTCGACCCTGAACCTGTACCGGAAGGCGCTCGGCCTGCGCGGCCAGCTGCAGTCCGAGGAACACCTCGAGTGGCTCGAGACCGGCCGCGACGACGTGCTCGCGTTCCGTCGGCCGAACGGCTGGACGAGCGTGACGGTGTTCGGCGACGAGCCGTACGACCTCCCCGCAGGCGAGCTGCTGCTCGCCTCCGCGCCGGTGGCAGACGGCGCACTGTCGGGTGGGGGGACGGCCTGGTTGCGTTCCTGACGGAACCAGGTGACGGACTGGAGGCGCGGTGCGGGCAGGCACCGCGCCTCCCGTCCGTCAGGCGGTCACGCCCGAGCGCCGTCAGGCGCTGCCGGTAGGGTCACGGCATGAGCGGGGCGACCATCAGCGTGCAGGACTTCGTGATGCGGTTCGGGGACCGGAACGTGGTCGACGGGCTCTCGTTCGACATCGCCCCCGGTGAGACCTTCGGCCTGCTCGGCAGCAACGGCTCGGGCAAGACCACGACCATCCGTGCGCTGCTCGGCATCACCACCCCGACCGCCGGCACCCTCACGATCGACGGGCAGCCCTACCGACCGGCCACCGGCGGGATCGGCTACCTGCCCGAGGAACGCGGCCTGTACCGCAAGGAGTCGGTCATCGACGTGATGACGTACTTCGGGCGGCTCCGCGGCCTGCGCGGGCCCGAGGCGACGGCGTGGAGCATGGACTACCTCGCCCGCGTCGGCCTTGCGGACCGGGCGAAGCTCCGGGTGGACAAGCTCTCCGGCGGGCAGCAGCAGAAGGTCCAGCTCGGCATCACGATCATGGACCGGCCCCGCCTGCTCATCCTCGACGAGCCGACGAAGGGCCTCGACCCGGTCAACCGTCGGTTGCTGCTGGACCTCGTCGACGAGCGGAAGGCCGACGGTGCCACGGTCGTCCTCGTCACCCACCACATGGACGAGGTCGAGCGGCTCTGCGACCGCATCCTGCTCCTGAAGGACGGCACCGCGGCCGCGTACGGCACCATCCCCGACGTGCAGGACGCCTTCGGGGGCGCGGTCGCCCGGGTCGGGCTCGACGGGCCGGTGCCGCCGTCGCCGCTGTACCGCCTCGCCCGGCACGAGGGGCACGTCGCCTACCTCGTGCCCATGCCCACGGCCGCGGCCGACGGGTCGGACATCCTCGCGTCGCTCGTCTCGGCCGGCGTGCACGTCACCGGGTTCGAGATGCGGCGCATCCCGCTCGACGAGATCTTCGTCCAGGTGTACGGGCACGACGCCGGAGCCGACGCGGCCGCCGACACCGCACGGGCCGGAGCCGCCGCGTGAGCCGCCTCGGGACCGTCATCCGGTTCGAGTTCCTGCGTGCGGTGAAGAAGCCCGCGTTCTGGATCGGCACGCTGGCGCTGCCGGTCGTCATCGTGGTGGTGTCGCTCCTCGTCGGGGTCGGGCAGTCCGCCGGGACGGACTCGGTGGTGTCCAGCTCGTCCGCGACGAAGACGCCCTTCCGGTACGTGGACGACTCCGGCCTGGTGTCCGAGAGCGTCGCCGCGAAGTGGGGCGGGTCGCCGTCGACCGACCCCGCCGCCGACCGGGCCGCGGTGCGCTCCGGGACCCTCGACGCGTTCATCACCTTCCCCGAGTCGCCGTCGACGTCACCGATCCGGGTCGAGGCGGCCGACCGCGGGCTCTTCGGGAACGGCGGGTACTCCTCGCTGGCGGAGCGGGTCCTCGAGCAGAGCGTCGCCGCGACCGTCGACGACCCGGAGTCCGTCGAACTCCTCCGGAACCCGCCGGACACCGACCTGACGACCTACGCGGACGGCCGGGTGGCGCCGGGCTGGTTGTCGATCGTGCCGCCGTTCCTCTACGTCGCCGCGTTCTTCGGGCTCGTCATCCTGCTCGCCACCCGCATGGTCACGGTGGTGGTCGAGGAGAAGGAGAACCGCATCTCCGAGATGATCCTCACGACCGTCACGGCCGGCGACCTCATCCGCGGCAAGGTCATCGCGATGCTGCTCGTCGGGTTCGTCCAGGTCGGGGTGTTCGTCGTCCCGGGGCTGATCGGGCTGCTCGCCGCGCTCCCCCTCGTCGCGTCACGACTGGGCGGGCTGACCATCGACCCCTGGCGGATGGTGGTCGGTGCGCTGCTCCTCGTCGGCGGGGTCCTGCTGGCGTCGGCGCTGTTCGTCGCGGTCGGGGCCGCCGTGCCCTCGATCAAGGACGCCTCGGCGCTGCAGTCGGTGGCGATCTTCTCGCTGATCATCCCGCTCTACGCGGCGTTCTTCGTGATGACGACGCCGACCTCGCCGGTGGCGTCGTTCTTCACGTACTTCCCGACGTTCACACCGATCACCGCGATGGTCCGGAACGCGGTCGGGTCGCTCACCGTCACCGAGTCGGTGGTCTGCATCGTCGAGGTGTTCGTGGTCGCGGCCGTGCTGCTGTGGTTCGCCGAGTACCTGTTCCGGCACTCCGTCGCGCAGTACGGCTCGAAGGTGACGCTCCGGCAGATCGTGTCGTGGCGGCGTCGGTCGCGGGCCTGACCGGCCCGACCGGCTAGCTGGTGAGGACGACCTCGTCGAGGTCCCACGCCCGCACCTCGCGCTCGCGCCACCCCTGACGGAGGGTGCGGACCGCACGGTCGAACTCCACGAGCACGTCGATGTGCGGGCGCACGAGCATCTGGATCTGCAGTCCCTCGTACACCGCGAGCAGCTGCGTCGCGGCCTGGTACGCAGGGATCGCCAGGCGCTCGGACCCGGACTCGACGTCGCGCTCGAGCCCGGACGAGAGCTGCTCGGCGTACTCCTCGAAGCGCTTGCGGAAGAGCTCGGCGAAGCCGGTGTCGGCCGCCGCGATCGTGATGGCACCGGCGAGCACCCGGACGAGGCCGGGGTCGGCGACGTCCTCGGCGAGGGTCATCCGGACGTGCTCGATCGTGCACGTCGGCGGGTTCCTCCGACGCGTCCCGCGCAGCTGCGTCCACCGGTCGTAGGTCACGAGCAGCAGCGCGTCCCACGTCGGGAAGAGCCGCTCCACCGTGGTCACCTCGATGCCGGCGACCTCGGCGACCACCTCGGCGTCGACGCTGTCGAACGGGTGCAGTCGGTAGGCGCGGATCGCGGCGCGGACGATCCGTTCGGCCAGGGACTGTTCGTCCTCGAAGGCCGCGTCGTGGTGGTGTGCCATCCGACCATCACACACTGTTCCCGAGGGTTTGTCTCGTCCCAGAGCGGGGGCCTCGGTCAGCCGACCGTGACCGGGGCCGCCGAGGGCTTCGTGCGCTGGCGCATCCAGACGAAGAACCCGGTCAGGGTGAAGACGCCGTAGAACACGTACATGAGCCCGGAGGCGTAGTACCCGGCCGAGAACAGCAGCGGCACACCGACCAGGTCGACCGCGACCCAGATCAGCCAGAACTCCACCCAGCCCTTGGCCATGCCGTAGGTGGCGAGCAGCGAGCCGACGAAGATCCAGGCGTCGCTCCACACCGGCTCGTACGAGCCGAGGGCGCGGAACACCGGGGTCAGGACGGCGGTGCCGCCCACCATGACGAGGACCATCAGTCCACGGGCCTTCCAGGAGGCCCAGCGCGGCTCGATCACGGTCGTCGCGTCGTCGGGACGGTGCGTCCAGCGGTACCAGCCGTAGACGCTCACGATGATGAACATCACCTGGCGTCCGGCCTGACCGAGCAGGTTCACCGGGTTGGGGGTGTCGAAGAGCGCTCCCATGAAGACCGTGAAGAGCAAGGCGTTGCCGACGATGCCGACCGGCCAGGCCCACACCTTGCGGCGCATCCCACCGAGGGCGCTGAGCAGGCCGAACACGTTGCCGATCACCTCGCGCCAGAGCACGGTCTGGTCGCCGATGACGAGCTGCGCGTCGAACAGCCACCGCACGATGCCCATGGGCCCTCCTCGTTTCCGGACGGTGCAACGGTACGGGGGCGGTCGGCATTCCTTGCACGACCGAGACCGATCGGGGTACAAATCGTGTCGGCACTCCCGGGGACGAAAATGACCCCTGTACTGGGTCCATTCAGACGCATGTTCCCACTTGTCCGCACTTTGGGGGACCGGTAGCGTCGACACCAGAGCGAGTCCAGCCCGCCCGAGACGTGTCACGTCGCGGAGCCCGGCGACAGCTCTCCGGCACAGGTCAGCCGCGACCCGCACGAACCACGGGTCGATGACATCGTCCCGTCGGCACTGCCGATGGTCGCAGCGCGCCCGAACGCGCAGAACGGACCCCTCATGCACAAGATCGTGACCGGTGCCATCGCCGGCGCCGCCGGTGTCGCCCTCCTCCTCGGCGGCGCGGGCACCTTCGCCCTGTGGAACGCCAGCGCCAGCACCGCGGCCTCCTCGGTGAGCTCGGGATCGCTGACCCTCAGCGCGAACAACGACGGCGTCTGGACGGACATCACCAACGGCCGCTCCGCGACGATCAACCCGGCGAGCGCCCTCATGGTGCCGGGCAACTCGTACCAGTTCACGCAGACCCTGACGATCGGTGCGACCGGCCAGGACCTCAAGGCGAACCTCACCTACGCGAGCCAGAGCATCACCGGTGACAGCGCCCTGCTCGCCGCGACGACGAAGACCCTCGCGGTGACCTCGTCGAGCGCCTCGGTCGTGCAGTCGGCCGCGAACGCGAACACCTTCGTGGTCTCCCCCTCGGCCGCGACCTCGACCGTCAAGGTCGTCTTCACGATCACCCTGCCGTCGTCGGCCACCACGGGCCAGGGCGGCACGCTCAACGTCGGCGCGCTCGCGTTCACGCTGACCCAGACCGCGATCGGTTCCTGACCCGCGGAAGCAACCCGGGCCGTGGAGCCCGTGGTCTCGATGGGTCCCTGATCCGCCGATCGCGACCACGCGCCTCCTGGCCCACCCGCACCGCCGGACGGCGGTGCACACCACCACGACGACCAGGGGACGGACATGACCAGCACACCGAGGACGAGCGGACGCCACGCGGCGCCGCGTCGTCACCGGTGGATCTGGCCCACTGCCCTCGCCCTGGTCGTCGCGGTCGTGACGGCGCTGCTCGGCACGGGCGGCACCTACGCGCTCTGGAACGGCACCGCCAGCACCTCGACCTCGACGGTGCGGTCCGCGACCGCCACCATCACCACCGGCCCGCTCTCCGCGATGAACACGTCCGTCCTCGGTCCGGGTGGCGGCGTCACCGGCACGTTCACGGTCCGCAACACCGGCTCGATCCCGCTCACCATGCGGGTCGCCACCACCTCGACGAACGTCGCCTACGCCACGAACGCGACCCCGACTGCGGTGCTCGGTGAACTGACCCTGCGCCTCGCAGTGGTCGGCAGCACCGCCGACTGCCGCACCGGGCTGTCCGGCGCGAGCGGACGGCTCGCCGCCTTCGACACCGGCAGCGGCTCGTTCACCCTCGCGGCCGGCGCGAGCGCCGTCGGGTGCGTCGAGATGGACCTCGACGCCGACGCACCGCAGACCGTCGCCGGGGCCGTCACCGACTTCACCCTGACCGTGACCGGGACGCAGGTCAGCGCATGAGCCGCCGACACCGCACCGTGCTCGCCGGGCTGCTCGCGCTGGCGTTCGTCGTCGGCGGGTCGTCCGCCGCGTGGGCGCTCTGGAGCGCGACCGGGACGACCGCGTCGAGCGTGACCATCGGGAAGACCGGGGCGTCCCTGACCGGCACGAGCGACATGACGACCACGTTCTCCTCGAGCGTGACGAGCACGACGAAGCCGCTCACCCTGACCAACGCGGGGTCGCTCGCCGGCACCGCCACGACCACCGTCTCCGTCGTGTCCGGCAGCTCGACCGCCCTCGCACAGGCCGTGAGCGTCGTCGCGTGGCCCGTGACCGGGACCGCGGCCTGCACGGCGTCGACCTCGGTCGGCACCGGCTCCGTCTCCGGCACCTGGGCGTCGCTGCCGAGCCTCACCACGAAGCTCGCCGCCGGGGCGAGTGCCGTCTGGTGCACCCGCAGCACGCCGTCCTCGTCCGCGCCGGCGTCGAGCACCGCGAACGTGAACGTGAACCTCACGGTGACGGCCGGCACCTGGAGCTCGGGCGTCGTGTCCGGCGGCTTCTACCTCAACACCTCCGCCGCCACACCCGCCCTCACGTGCACGGACCACAGCGGCAACTACGTCGAGGTCGCCTGGGCCACCTCGTCCCGGCCGAAGGACACCTGGTACGGCGCCTACGCCGGGCGCGACGCGTCCACCATGGTCGCCCCGAAGCAACAGGACTACTACGGCCGCTTCACCATCGCGCCGAGCCAGATCCCCGCGAGCGTCGCCACGAGCGGCCCGGTGCTGATCACCGTGAAGATCCTCGACAGCGCGGGCAACCCCACGAGCACCGTGGTCGGGACCGGGCAGATCACCCTCTTCACCCAGAACGACGGGGCAGCCGTCCGGTGCGGCGCATGAGCGCGGCCACCGACGGCGCTGCCCGGCGCGGCCGGCGCTCGCCGCGCACCGGCTGGCGTGCGGTCGTCCACGCCCTCGCGCTCGGACTGAGCACGGGGCTGCTCGTCATCGTCGCCGGGCTCGCCGTCGTGCTCATCGTCGTGCCGAAGGCGACCGGGTCCACGCCGCTCACCGTGCTCACGCAGTCGATGGACCCGACGCTGCCGCCGGGCACGCTCCTCGTCGTCCGGCCGACGCCCGTCGAGGACATCCGCGTCGGCGACGTCGTGACCTACCAGATCACGTCCGGGCAGCCGGCGGTCATCAGCCACCGGGTGGTCTCGGTCGCGTCGTCGTCGGACGGGTCCCGGACGTTCACGCTCAAGGGCGACAACAACGCGCTCGCCGATCCCGCACCGGTGACGGCTGCCCAGGTGCGCGGCGTCGTCTGGTACAGCCTGCCGGACATCGGCCTGGTGAACCAGCTCGTCAACGGGTCGCGCTCGTGGCTCGTGCCCGCGATCGCCGGGGTCCTGCTGGCGTACGGCGCGGTGATGGTCACGATCGGCACCGTGTCGGCCGTGCGTCGCCGACGCGCCGCGGGCGACGCCGACGGGCGGGGACCACGCGGTCGCGGCACCCACCGGGCTACGCTCGGGTGACGTGACGGACGGCGTGGAACGGGCGAGGGCGCTGCTCGACGACGCGGCGCGACGGCTCCGCGACGCCGACGTCCCGGACGAGGCCCTCGGCGAGTACGTCGAGCCGAAGGCCGTGCTCGGCATCCGGCGCGAGCCCACCATCCGATCGCTCGGCCGGGTGTGGCGGGTCGGCGCGCTGCTGCTCGGGTCCTCCCCCGAGACCGACGGCCGGGTCTGGGCGACCGGACGGATCACGCGCGTCACCGAACCCGGGCGGTCGCAGTTCGTGTCCGTCTCCGCCGAGGTCCGTCGGGCCTACCGGGCAGCGGCGCAGAAGGGGCACTTCGAGCCCGGGGACACCGTGAACCACGGCGCGACGCCGATCCCGGTCGACGGGTCGCTCGTCGGCTCGGACGGCGTGCTGTTCGTCGAGGACGGGAGCTCCTTCGTCCGCTGGTCCCCCACCGCGGGTGCTGCCGTCCCGCTCGAGGCGTACCTGGCGGACCGCGTCGGGCTGCTGGTCGATCCCCCACGCGGCGCGACCGACTGACCACAGCGCGACCGCGCGTCCGCGCGCGCCGTCGCGGTGGACGCGACCCGTCGCGGTGGACAGGACCCGTCGACGGACGGGAGGCGCGGTGCCGGCCCGCACCGCGCCTCCCGTCCGACCGTGGCCACGTCAGGACCGTGGCCGGGTCAGGACCGTGGCCACGTCACAGACTGAAGCCGCCGTCCGACGTGAGGACCTGCCCGACGACCCAACTGCCCGAGGACGTCGCGAGCCACCCGATGAGCTCGGCCGGGTCCTGCGGCGTCCCGACGCGACCGAACGGCGTGCTCGCCAGGCACTCGTCGAGGCCGTCGAGCGACCGGTCCGTGGTCTCCGGGTCCATGTAGCCCGTGTTCACCGGCCCCGGGTTGACGGTGTTGAGCACGATGCCGAGCTCGAGCAGCTCCTTCGCGACCGTGGCGGTCACCCCGGCGAGCGCGGCCTTGCTCGCGGCGTACGCGACCTCGCCGATCATCGCCCCGTGGATCTGCCCCGAGGTCATCCAGAACACGTGCCCCTGCGCCTCGGCGTACGGGCCGGTGCCCACGATCCGGTCCCCCGGCCGTCGTGGCTCGTCCGTCCGCGGTGCGCGGCGCCGGGCGAACTCGGCGGTCAGCAGCATCGTCGCGCGGGTGTTGACCTCCCAGAAGGCGGTGAGCCGCTCCGGCGTCATGTCGAGGATGCTGCCGTCGTCCCCGCTCTTGGCGTGGTTGCACACGAGGACGTCGAGGCGGCCGGTGAGTGCCGTCGCGGTGTCGATCAGCTCCGGGATCACGGAGGGATCGGACAGGTCGCCGGGGACGTCCGCGAACCGGGCGCCCTCGGTGAGGTGTGCGCGCAGTCCGACGCGGACGGCGTCGAGGTCGTCGCCGCCCCACGGCAGGTCGAGGTCGTGCGGGCGGTGGTGGTGCACGACGATGCTCGCGCCGAGGTCGGCGAGCTTCGACGCGACGGCGAACCCGATGCCACGGCGTCGTGAGACACCGGTGACGAGGGCGGTCTTGCCGGCAAGGGGCAGGGTGGATGCGGGCATGCTGAACCTTTCGACGGCCCCGACGGGGCACTGGAGGGAGTCGGAAGCGGGTTCAGCGGCACTGCATGTCCGCCACCCTACACAGGAGGGCGCGCCCGCGGAACCGCCGTGGAGTCGGGGGACGTCCCGGGCCCGCACCCGCGTGCTCGCGTACCGTCCGCCGCATGACGGACGCGCGCACCGCCCCGGCCGACCGACGCTCCGAGCGGCGCCGGCGCCTCATCCTGCCGGGACAGTACGGCCCGGACTTCGACGACGGCGGCCCGCTCCTCGTGGTCGAGGCCCGCGAGTTCTTCACCGCGCGTCCCGTGCACCGTGCGAAGGCGCACCTGTGGCTGAGTGCGCTCCGGCACCTGGTCCGCGACCTCCGCGACCGGGGCGAGGGCGACCGCGTCGAGCACGTGCAGGTCGACACGCTCCGGCAGGCGCTGGTCGGCCGGGACGACCTCGAGGTCGTCGACCCGCCGTCGCGGACGCTCCGCGCACAGGTGCGGCACTGGGGCAGGGGCACCGAGGTGCTGCCGAGCCGCGGCTTCGTGACCGACGAGGACGAGTTCGCCGAGTGGGCCGCGCAGGGCACCGGTCGCTTCCGGATGGAGACGTTCTACGAGCGGGTCCGCCGTCGCGAGGGCTGGCTGATGCGCTCGGACGCGCCCGTCGGCGGGAAGTTCAGCCTCGACGAGCAGAACCGGGAGTCGCCGCCGAAGGGTGCGACCACGCTCGGACTCCCGGAGCCGTGGTGGCCCGAGGAGGACGAGGTCGACGAGGAGGTCCGACGTGACCTGGACCGCTGGGAGCGGGACGGCATCGCCCGCTTCGTCGGTGCGGACGACCGTCGGCGCTTCGCGGTCACGCCCGACGAGGCGCAGAGCGCCCTCGACGACTTCGTACGCACCCGGCTGAACGACTTCGGCCCGTTCGAGGACGCCACGCTCACGAACGACTGGACGATGGCGCACTCGTTGCTCAGCGTCCCGATGAACCTCGGTGTCCTCGACCCGCGCGATGCGATCGAGGCGGCACTCGTGGCCCACCGCGACGACGACGCCCCGCTCGCGAGCGTCGAGGGGTTCGTCCGGCAGATCGCCGGGTGGCGCGACTACGTCTGGCACCTCTACTGGTGGTTCGGCGACGACTACGGGGCGTCGGAGAACGCCCTCGGAGCGCACGAGCGGCTCCCCCGGTGGTGGCGGGAGCTCGACGCGTCCCGGGTCGAGGCCGCCTGCCTCGGCACCGCGATCGAGGGCCTGCACGACCACGGCTGGCTGCACCACATCCAGCGGCTCATGGTGCTCGGCAACTGGGCACTGCAGCGCGGGTACGACCCCGTGCACCTCACCGAGTGGTTCACGGACGTGTTCGTCGACGGGACCGACTGGGTGATGCCCGCGAACATCATCGGGATGTCGCAGCACGCCGACGGCGGGATGGTCGCGACGAAGCCGTACGCGTCCGGTGGTCGGTACATCGACCGGATGTCGGACCACTGCGGCGGGTGCCGCTACGACCCGACGAAGCGGCTCGGCGAGGACGCCTGCCCGTTCACCGCCGGCTACTGGGCCTTCCTCGCGCGGACGGAGCCCGCCCTGCGGGACAACAACCGGATGGCCCGACCGCTCCAGCAGATGCGGAAGCTGGCGGACCTCGACGAGGTGGTGGCCCAGGAGGCGCGGCGCGGCTCCCCCTGACCCGCCCGGCCCGGTGGTGGGTCACGATCCCCCCACCGGGTCGCTGGTCGCTCAGACGAGGACGACGACCTTGCCGGCGATCCGTCCGGCGGCGCCCTCGGTGTGCAGCGCCTGCAGCTCGGTCAGCGGGATGCGCCGCGTCACCTCGACCGTGAGCTCCCCGGCGTCGACGAGCCGGACGAGCTCGGCCAGCCGTTCGCGGTTCCGCAGCACGAACACCGTCGCCGCTCGGACCCCGCGGGACTCGTCCCCCGGGGTCGCCATGAACGCCGTCGTGCTCACGACCGCACCCCCGTCGCGGACCGCGGCCACGAACGAGGCGAACTGCTCGGGCTCGATCGGGGCGAGGTTGAGCAGGACGTCGACCTGCCCGTCGACCGCCTGCAGCACGTCGGTCGTGGTGTGGTCGACGACCTGGTCGGCACCGGCGACCCGGACGGCGTCGGCGCTGCGCGGGCTGGCCGTGGCGATGACCTCGACACCGGCGCGCTTCGCGAGCTGGATCGCGTACTTCCCGACCACACCGCCCGCGCCGACGACGAGCACGCGCTGCCCGGCCTCGAGCCGACCGTCGTCGAAGAGCGCCTGCCACGCCGTGAGCGCCACCGACGGCAGCGCAGCCGCGTCCGCCAGCGGGATGCTCGTCGGGGCGGCGACGAGCGCGTCCGCCGGAGCGACGACGTACTCGGCCGCTCCGCCGTCGCGTTCCATCGGCAGGAAGCCGATCACCGCGTCGCCGACCGCCAGGTCCGTGACGTCGTCCCCGAGGGACGCGACCGTTCCGGAGACGTCGTACCCGGGGACGTGGGGCAGGGCGACCGGGATGGGCAGGAAGCCGGCGCGCATGCCGTTGTCCGCCGCGTTGTACGCCGATGCCGTGACCCGGACGAGGACCTCGCCCGGGCCGGGGGTGGGCTGGTCGACGTCGCCGTAGGTGAGGACCTCAGGACCGCCGACCTCGTGGAACTGCACTGCCTTCATGATGACTCCTCCGTCATTTGCTTCGAATTCGAAGCGATTGATGGAACCGTAACACTGCTTCGAACTCGAAGCAACAGGTAGGATCGGATCATGTCCGAAACCCCCTCGTCCCTGACGCCGACGCAGCTGCGCGCCTACCTGTCGTTCACCGAGGTCAGTGCGCTCCTGCGCCCCTCGGTCGAGCAGCAGCTCAAGGACGTGGGCGGGCTGTCGTACGTGCAGTTCCAGCTGCTGGCACGACTCGGGGACTCCCCCGACGGGCACCTGCGGATGACGGACCTCGCCGACGGGGTGGTCTACAGCCGCAGTGGGCTGACCTACCAGGCGCAGTTGCTCGAGCAGCGCGGACTCGTGACGCGCGGCCCCTCTCCGGACGACGAGCGCAGCACCGTGGTGTCGCTGACCGACGACGGGAGAGCCGTCCTCGCATCAGTGTTCCCGGGGCACATCGGCACGGTGCACGGGCTGCTGTTCGCACCGATCACGGACGAGGACGCCGCGGAGCTCGACCGGATCCTCGGCCGGATCAGCGAGCACCTCCGGAAGAACCCGCCCCGATCGGCGTCCCGCCGCGCCGCGAGGTGAGCCGGCGCGCGACGGCGTGACCCGAGCCCGCGTGCGGCGCGTGGCGGGGCCGACCCGCGCCTCCTGGCCCGCTCGTCGCGCCTGTCGTTCCGTCACCGGACCCCGATAGGGTCGGGAACGTGAGCAACGAGGCATTCGACGACCGCTACGAGCTGCGCGCCTTCGCGCCCGGGACGGACGAGCAGGGGGCACCGAACGCCGAGACCGAGGCCTGGATGCAGGCCGTCGGACTCGGGTTCCACGAACCGCACCCCGGCGACGAGGCGGCCGCGCGCATGGTCGCGCACTTCATCGAGGACGACGAGACCTGGCTCGGCGCGTACGTCCGCCGACCCGCACCGGGCTCCGTCGACGAGACCTGGCCGGCCGGTACCTTCGCCTGGTTCGGCAAGGAGCTGAGCTGGGGCGACGGCTCGTCGATCGACACCCAGGCGATCTCCGCCGTGACCGTCCGACCGACCGAGCGCCGCCGCGGGATCCTCCGCGCGATGATGACGCACGCCCTCGCGCGCGGTGTCGCCGAGGGCTACGCCGTGGCCTCGCTGACCGCGTCCGAGGGCACCATCTACCGCCGCTTCGGCTTCGGCAGCGCGATCCGCGAGCGGGCCGTCCGGGTCCGCCGCGAGCGTGCGCTCCCGCTCCTCGCGCCGACCACCGGTGTCGTCAGCGTCGTCACGCCCGAGTGGCTCGCCGGCGGCCCCGGCCGTGCCGTCTTCGACCGGTTCAACGCGCGGACGCCGGGCTCCATGGTGCGCAACGCCGGCACCTGGCCCGTCGTGTTCGGGCTGCGCAACGGCGACGGCGAGAAGGCGAAGGACGTCCGGGCAGCCGTGCACCGCCCGGACGGCTCCGACGAGCTCGACGGCTACGTGACCTGGCGCGTCAAGGAGAGCCGCGACGGCGACACCACGCTCGAGGTCGTCGACCTGGTGTACGCGACCGACGACGCCTACCTGTCGCTCTGGGAGTTCCTGCTCTCGATCGACCTCAACGACGTCGTCACGTACAACCGGTCGCGGCTCGACGACCCGATCGTCGCCGCGCTGGGCGACAACCGCGCGTACGACGTCGACCACGAGGAGGACCACGTCTGGCTGCGCGTCCTCGACGTCGAGCGGGTGCTCGCGTCGCGTCCGTACGCCGTCGACGGTTCGCTGACGCTCGCCGTGACGGATGCGCTCGGGTTCGCCTCCGGCACGTACCGGCTGGACGTCCAGGAGGCGCGGGGCACCGTGACGAAGACCGCCGACGACGCCGACGCGGCCGGGTCCGACCTCCAGCTCGACGTCGCGGACCTCGGTGCGTTGCTCATCGGGTCGGTGTCGCCGACGACGCTCGCGGCGGCCGGGCTCCTCCGCGCGGCGGACCCGGCGGCGCCGGCACTCCTGCGAGCGATGCTGACCCCGCCGCGGACGCCGCACGGCATCACGTACTTCTGATGCCCCTTCGCGAGTCGGTCGCACGGGCTCGCCAGGCCGTCGCGGTGCTGGCGAGCCCGTCGCTCCGGTCCGCGATCGTCGGCGGCGCAGCGCTCGACGGCCGGACGAGTGCTGCCGTCGCGGCGTTCGACTGGGTCGGCGACGACGGACCCGACACGCCGCTCCTCGGGCGGACGGCGCAGGACCTCCAGCGGCTGCAGGGGCCGGCGGCGCTGCTCGAGTTCGACCGGATCGCCCGGATGCCGGTGCCGGACGACCAGCGCCACCCGCTGTCCGTGCGCATCGTCGAGCTCGTGTTCGAGCGGCTCGGCACGGGCAGACCGGTCCCCGAGTCGGTGCTCAACGCCGCGATCGCCATGTTCGCCGAGGACGTCGCGATCGTGCGGCGGGACGCGGTGGACCTCGGCGTGCTCGTGCGGACGGACGACGGGGCGTCGTACCGCTACGTCGGCTGACGCGGGGGGGGGGCGGGCGCGGCGTGCCGCGGGCGTGGCGGGCGTGGCGCCCGGCGCGGTTCGGCGCGGTGGCGCACAACCGAAGTGCGCGCGAACCACGGGAACGCACGGCTCCGATCGACTTCCGTTGTGCGGACCCGGCCGTGCGCAGGCGCCCGCGCGCCGTGGTCGGCGTAGTGTCCGCGCCATGGACGACACGGTGGTCGACTGGCTCCTCGACTCGGACCCGGCCCTGCGGTGGCAGGTGGAACGGGACATCGTCGGCGCGCCGGCACCGACCTGGCAGGCAACGCGTGCCCGGGTCGCGACCGAGGGCCTCGGCGCCGCACTCCTCGCTCGCCAGGACCCCGACGGACAGTGGGCAGGCGGCGCGTACTTCCCCGCCGAACCCGAGCCCGAGGGACCCGGGCAGCCGTACACCGCGACGACCTGGTCGCTCAACGCCCTGCGGGAGTGGGGCCTGGACGCCGCGGTCCTCGGTGACACCGCCGCACGACTCGACGCGAACAGCCGATGGGAGTACGACGACCTGCCGTACTGGGGCGGCGAGGTCGACTGCTGCATCAACGCCTTCACCCTCGCGAACGGCGCGTGGCTCGGCGCCGACGTCGACGGCATCGCCGACTGGGTGCTCGAACACCAGCAGCCCGACGGCGGGTGGAACTGCGAGTGGGTCGGGGGCTCGACGGTCTCGTCGTTCCACTCGACCCTCAACGTACTCGAGGGGCTCCTGCAGCACGAGGTCCTGACCGACGGACGGCATCCCCGCGCGGCCGAGCTCCGGGACGCCCGCCACCGAGGCGCCGACTACCTCCTCGACCGACGACTGCTCCACCGGAAGTCCGACGGAGCGCTCGTCGGCCCCTGGGCCACGGAGTTCGCGTACCCGTTCCGCTGGAGGTACAGCGTGCTCCGCGCGACCGACCACCTCCGGGCCGCGGCGCTCCGGGACGAGGCGGCGCCGGACCCCCGCGCCGCTGAGGCGATCGAGGTGGTCCGCGCTGCCCGTGGTGCTGACGGACGGTGGCGCCAGGGCGTCCGCCCGCCGGGCCGGCAGTGGTTCGAGGTGGACGTGCCGGCCGGCGAGCCGTCCCGCTGGCTCACGCTCGTAGGCACGCGAGTGCTGCGGTGGTGGGACGGCGTCTGAGCCCTCGACGGCCGCGTCCTGTTGCACGATCGAGACCGACGGGCCGCCCGGACCGTGCGAGCCTGGTCGTCACTGATGACGTCGGGGACGGAGCGGGTCGTGGAGCGAGTGGTGGGGTGGAGCACGGTCGCCGTCATCGTGGCCGTGACGGTGCTGTGGTTGGTCCTGGTCCAGGTGACCAGCTGCTCCGATGCCGCTCCCGGCCAGGGCACGAGCACCTGCGAGACCGAACCCGTGCTCGGGGTCGCCGGATCGTGGATCGCCGGGGCCGCTGGGGCCACCGTCGTCGCCCTCGCGGTCTGGCAGGTCGTCCGGGCTGCACGGTCCGCGGAGCCGGTCGACGGCTGAGTCCGCTCGACCCACTGCGCCACCGGTGCTGCGCGGAACCTCGCACGCTGCGGCCCGGCCGCGCCGCGCCCCCCTAGGACCGGCGGCGCACCCGCGGGTCGACGAACGCGTACACGACGTCGACGATCACGTTCGCCGTGACGATGAGCAGCGCCGAGAACAGCGTGAAGCCGACGACGACCTGCAGGTCGAGCGTGTGCACCGCGTCGATGAGCAGCGCGCCGAGCCCCTGCATCGAGAACACCTTCTCGGTGATGACGGCACCGCCGAGCAGCGACCCGAGGTCGAGCCCGAACAGCGTCACCACCGGGAGGATCGCCGTCCGCAGCCCGTGGCGCACGACGACCTGGCGTTTGCGGAGGCCCTTCGCGCGGGCGGTCCGGACGAAGTCCTGCGACATCGACTCGAGCATCTCGCCCCGGGTCAGCCGGGCGTAGATCGCCGCACTGATGAACGCGAGCACGCACCACGGCAGGACGAGGTGCGTGAACCACCCGACGGGATCGTCCCCGAACGCGACGTAGCCGCTGGTGGGCAGGACGCCGAGCACGAACCCGAACAGCAGGATCGCCAGCAGCCCGACGAGGTACGACGGCGCGGACACCCCGGCGACGGCGATCGTCATGACCGTGCGGTCGACGTACGTGCCTCGGCGCAGGGCCGACAGCGCGCCACCGGCCACACCGGCGACGAGCCAGAGCACGGCTGCGCCGACGGCGATCGACGCCGTGACGGGCAGGCGCGTGAGGATGAGGTTCGTGACGCTGTCGTGGAGCTGGAACGAGTACCCGAAGCAGGGCGCCGCGCAGTGGATGACGGAGGCGCCGGAGCCGAACGTCCGCCCGGTGAAGATGCCCGCGAGGTAGGCCCCGAACTGGGCGATCCACGGCTTGTCCGTCCCGAGGAACGCCTGCACCTCGCGCAGCCGGTCCGGCGTGCAGGGCTTGTCGCAGATCGCGCGCGCCGGGTTCGTCGGCAGCAGCATGAACAGGGCGTAGGTGATCGCGGCCACGACGAGCAGGACGACTGCGGCGCCGAGCACGCGGATCGCGATGAAGCGGAAGGTGGTCACCGGTTGCTCCTCCGCGGGTCGAGGGCGTCGCGCAGGGCGTCGCCGAGCACGTTGAACGCCAGCGTGATGAGGAACAGCGCCAAGCCCGGGAACACGAGGTACATCGGGTCGGTTTGCACCCAACCGATCGCGTCGCCGATGCTGCGGCCCCACGACGGCGTCGGCGGGGTGACGCCGACGGCGAGGAACGACAGCGCGGCCTCGGCGCCGATCATCGACGGGATCGAGATCGTCGCGTAGACGGTGATCGTCGCGGCGAGGTTCGGCAGCAGCTGCGTCCGGATGACGTGCCAGCGCCCGGCGCCCATCGCGGTGGAAGCGACGACGTAGTTCCGGGTGACGAGCGACAGCGTCTGCCCGCGCACGACACGGGCGACCGAGGGCCACCCGAAGAACCCGATGACGAGGACGACGAGCACGGGCTTCGGGAACGACGTCGGGACGATCGCGGTCAGGGCGATCATGAAGACGAGCGACGGGAAGCCGAAGATGACGTCGACGACGCGGGAGAGCACTCGGTCGTACCAGCCGCCGAAGAACCCGGTCGTCACGCCGACGAGCACGCCGATGACGATCGAGACGATCGTCGCGGCGATCCCGATGCCGAGCGAGGTGCGGGCACCGTAGGTGACGATCGCGAACAGGTCGCGCCCGGTCAGGGGCTCGACCCCGAACCAGTGCTCGCCGCTGATCCCGCCGCCGACCCCGCGCGGGGCGCCGAACGAGTTGAGCGCGTCGATGTGGTACCCGTACGGGTCCTGGCCGGTGACGGCGGCGATGAGCGGCGCCGCGAGCGCGACGACGACGAACACCACGATGACGACCGCGGACGCGACCGCCCAGCGGTCCTGACGCACGCGGCGGACGACGGCGCGGAAACCGGTGCTCCGGTTCGCGGATGCCGCGACCGGACGGTCGACGACGTTGGCGGTCACGAGGCCACCCCTTCCCACGCGCGCCAGGCCTCGCGGCGGGCGGCCTGTCGCGCCGGGTCGGCGACGGGCGCTGCCGCGAGGAGCATGCGCGTGTAGTCCTGCTGCGGATCGTCGAGCACGGCGTCGGTCGTGCCGCGCTCGACCACGCGGCCGTCGTGCAGCACGACCACCTCGTCGGCGAGCTGCCGCACCACGGCGAGGTCGTGGCTGATGAGGAGCATGCCGAAGCCGAAGTCCTGCTGCAGCGCGGCGAGGAGGTCGAGCACGGCGGCCTGCACGGTGACGTCCAGCGCCGAGGTCGGTTCGTCGGCGATCACGAGCGCAGGCCGGAGCGCGAGGGCCCGGGCGACCGCCACGCGCTGCCGCTGCCCGCCGGAGAGCTGGTGCGGGAAGCGCTCGGCCCACGACGGGTCGAGCTGGACCGCCACGAGCAGCTCGCGGACCCGTTCGGCACGGTCCGCCGCCGAGGCCGTGCCGTGCACGAGGAGCGGCTCGGCGATGCTCCACCCGATGGTCTGTCGCGGGTTGAGCGAGGACGCGGGGTCCTGGAAGACGATGCCCACCCGGCTGCGGAGCTCGCGCAGGCGTGCACCACGAGCGGTGCGGAGGTCGCTGCCGTCCACCTCGACGGACCCCGCGACCACCGGCACGAGACCGGCGAGCGCACGTCCGATGGTGGACTTGCCGGACCCCGACTCCCCCACGAGTCCGAGCGTCTCGCCCGCGCGGAGCGTCAGGTCAATGCCGGAGACGGTCGGGTCACCGCGGCGCGCGTAGCGCACGGCGACGTCGCGCAGCTGCGCGACGAGGGGCCGGGAGGCGCGGCTCGTCTCCGTCTCGTCGGCCGGCGCGGTGGACGCGACCGTCTCACCGTCCGCAGCGTGCGGTGCGGAGGTGGGTCGCGCCTCCAGGGCCGGTACCGCCGCGAGGAGTGCCCGCGTGTACTCGGCGTCCGGGTGCGCGAACACCTCGGCGACGGTCCCGTGCTCGACCGGGTCGCCGCGCCGCATCACGAGCACCTCGTCGGCGACGTCCGCCACCACGCCCATGTCGTGCGTGATGAGCAGCACGGCGAGGTCGCGCTCGCGACCGAGCGTGCGGAGCAGGTCGAGGATGCCCGCCTGCACCGTGACGTCGAGCGCGGTGGTCGGCTCGTCCGCGATGAGGGCGACCGGGTCACCGGCGAGGGCCATCGCGATCATCGCGCGCTGGAGCTGGCCGCCGGAGAGCTCGTGCGGGTAGGCCTTCCGGATCCGCTGCGGGTCCGGGAGCCCGGCGGCGCGGAGGAGTTCGTCGGTCCGCGCGGACACACCGCGTCGGTCGAGGTCCGTCGGGTGCGCCGTGATCGCCTCGGCGATCTGGGTGCCGATGGAGAGCACGGGGGTGAAGGAGTTCATCGGCTCCTGGAACACGACGCCGATGCCGGCACCGCGGACCGCTCGGAGCTCGTCGTCCGACGCCCCGACGAGCTCGGTGCCGCGGAAGCGGATGCTGCCGATGACGCGGGCCTCCGGCGGGAGCAGGCCGAGCACGCTCATCGCGCTGACGGACTTGCCCGAGCCGGACTCGCCGACGAGGGCGAGCACGCGGCCGGGCGTCAGGGTGAAGGAGACGTCACGGACGACGGGCTCCGCGTCGCCGAACGCGACGCGAAGCCCCTCGACCTCGAGCAGCGGTGCACTCACTTGGCGAGCGAGACCTTGAGGTAGTTCGGGTACGCCGGGAAGTCCGCGATCTGGAAGTTCTGCACGTTCGAACCGGCGAGGAAGGACTGCTTCGCGTAGGTGAGCGGGACGATCGGGGCGTCGGCCATGATCTTCTTGTCCGCCTCGGCCCAGAGCTTCTGCGCATCCTGCTGGTCGATGGTGCCCGTCGCCTGCTCGATCAGGGCGTCGACCTCGGGGCTGCTGTACTTCGAGACGTTGTAGCCGCCCCCACCGATCTGCGACGAGTCGTACAGCGGCTGGATGTTGGCGTTCGCGCTCGGGAAGTCCGGCTGCCAGCTGAACATCGCGAGGTCGAAGTCGTCGCCGTCCGTCGTCGCCGTGTAGAACGAGTCGATGTCGAGCGGCTTGAGCGTCACGGTGATGCCCGCGCGCTTGAGGCCGGCCTGGATCGCCTGCGCCTCGGCCAGGTTCGCCGAGTCGTTCTGCGTGACCAGGGTCAGCTTGAGGTCCGAGACACCCGCTTCCTGCAGGAGCTTCTTCGCCTTGGCCACGTCACCGGTGGCGCCGGGCTCGTACAGGTCGTACTGCTGGCGCCCCGCGATGCCGGGCGTGATGAGCGTCGTCGCGTAGGAGCCGGCGAGGGCACCACCGGCGGCGATCCGGTACGACTTCTTGTCGACGGCGTACTGCAGCGCCTGCCGGACCTTGAGCTCCTTGAGCGAGCCCTTCTGCGTGTTGATCGCGAGGTAGTTGATCGGGCCGGCCTTCGAGGTGGCGAGGCGGTCCTGGGCGGCCGGGTTCGAGCGGACCTGGTTCAGCTCGGCAGCACCGAGGTACGTCGCGCCGAACGAGTTCTTCGCGTCACCGTTGTCGGCGATGAGCGTCTGGGTGACGGTCGACGGGTCCTGGCTCTCCTTGAACACGACCTTCGACGGGCCGGCGGTGCGGACGTCGTCGGTCTTCGCGCTCCACTCTTCGTTCCGCACGAGGGTGATCTGCGAGCCCTGCGTGTTGGACTGCACCTCGTAGGGGCCGGAGGCGACGGGCTTGGCGTCGTACGCACCGGTGTCGGTGCCGTCGCCCTCGGGGACCGGGGCGAACGCGGGCATCGACACGATCCACGGCCAGTCGCCGTACGCCGCGTTGAGCTTGAAGACGATCGTCGAGTCGTCCGGGGTCTCGATGCTGTCGAGGGTCTTGCCGTCGAACGGACCCTTGTAGCTGTCACCGCCGACGAGGAGCGACTTGTGGTAGCTCAGGCCACCGGTGAGCGTCGGCGCGAACGAGCGCTCGATGCCCCACTTGATGTCCTTCGTGGTGATCTCCGTGCCGTCCTGGAACTTCAGCCCCTTCTTGAGGTGGTAGGTCCAGGTCTTGCCGCCGTCGCTCGAGTCGCCGGTGTTCGTCGCGAGGTCCGGGACGACCTTGGCCGTCTTGCCGGGCTCGACGTCCCACGCGGTGAGACGACGGAGCACGAGGCCGAGCGTCGTGATGTTGAGGTTCTGGCTGGTCGCCGGGTCGAGGTGCACCGCGGTGGCCGTCGTCAGGATGTTGAGCGTGCCGCCCTTGGACGTTCCGCCCGAGGCGTCGTCCGAGGCACCCCCGCCCGAGCAGCCGGTGAGGACCAGGGCTGCGGCTGCGGCGACCGCAGCGGTGATGGTCAGGCGGTTCGGGCGTCTCATGACGGTGGTGCTCCTCGTGGGGAAGTGGTGGTGCGCAGCCGTGGGGTGGCCGTGACGTGTCGCCGCGCTCCGGAGCCGGTGCAGGCTCCGTGTGTCGGGGCGTCGGGCTGTCGGGGCGTCGTCCATCCTGACACCGCGATCGGACGGTGTCCGAATCCCGGGCACGGCCGACGTCGCACGGCGTAACGGTCCAATCGCCGTGCGACCACCGTCTATTCCCGATGCGTCGTCCTGCGGGCAGCCGGCCCAGGAAGACCCGCCTCGGGCATCACCGATCGAACCACTGACCAACCGAGGCCGCGCGGTCTTCTGAGCGAGTGACCGTCCTGGTTCGCGATCCCCGGGGATCGCGAACCAGAACGGTCACCACTCACCACCCGATCAGCGGTCGAAGAGCCCACCGAGGAAGTCGTTGCCGAGGTTCGACGCCTGCTCGCCGAGCCCACCCAGGAGCTGCTCGCCCTCGCCCGCGAGTCCTTCGACACCACCGCCGAGGTCCCCGAGTCCGAGGTCGCCGATCCCGGCGGCGATGCCCTCGAAGTCGACGCCGAGGTTCGCGGCCTCGGCCAGCACCGGCCCCGCGGCCGCGCTGAGCACCGCGCCACCGGCGACCGCTGCGCCCAGACCGCCGAGCGCCATCGCACCGGCGCCGACCGCTGCCCCGCCGGCGAACGCTCCACCGCGGCCGCGCCCCGCCGATCCGCCGCCGCCCAGGACGCGTCGGACGAGTCCGGGCCGAGCGACCTCACCGCGGGTCATCGCGCGGGCCATCCCACCGGCGGAGTCGTCGCGGAGGTGCTCGTGCGGCGGCAGCTCGGAGTTCAGACGGTTGCGGATCTGCTGGCGCTGCGCGGGGGTGAGCCGGGCGAAGGCGTCGTGGTGGACCTGCTCGAGCTGCTCCGGCGGGGCGGTCCGCAGCAGGTAGTCGTACTTGGCGATCGCGACCTGGTCGGAGTCGGCGGCCCCGTGCTGCTGGTGGCCGTGCTGCTGCTGGCCGGGCTGCTGCTGCCCGTACGGATGCTGCTGGCCGTACGGCTGCTGCTGCCCGTGCTGCGCCTGCTGGTTCCGATCGTCCCCGGTCAGCTTGTCCGCCGCGCTCCGGACGATGCCGCGCCAGTCCGTCCCGCCCTGCTGCTGCCCGGCGCCGGCCGCGGGTCCCGCCTGCCCGCGCTTCTGGAGCTGCTTGTCGATGACCTTGCCGGCCATGCCGATGATGCGGTTGAGGTTCGCCATGCCCCAACCTTTGTGATCGCACATGTGAGCGCTCAGGAACGCCCCGGTGGATCGGCCGGAGATGTCATCCGAAGCCCCTGGGAGCGCCGACCCCGGTCAGTTCAGGATGCGCGCGAGGAACGCGTTCCGGAACCGTCCGGTCGGGTCGAGGTCACGGGCGAGCGCGGCGAAGTCGGACAGCCGCGGGTACACCTCGTGCAGCCGCTCGGCACTCGCCGCCGACACCTTCCCCCAGTGCGGGCGGGCGTCGAACGGCGCGAGGACCTCCTCGATCCGCTCCACCGCGGCTGCCACCGCGGCCGCGTCCCGCCGGAACGTGAAGTGGATGCCGACCGACTGCCGCTCCGAGGACGGCGCGAGCCACGCGGTGTCGGCGGCGATCGTCCGGACCTCGGCCGCGATGAGGATCGGCGCGAACAGCGGCTCCAGGGGTCGGAGTGCCTGCAGTGCGTCGACCGCGGAACCGGCCGGCAGCAGGTACTCCGCCTGGATCTCCGCCCCGGTCGACGGCGTGAACGAGGACCGGAAGTGCGGGAGCCGCTCGGACCACGGCCCCGGCACGCCGCCCTGCTCGGTGACGCCGGCGGGGTCGTTCTCCCCCGGGTGCACGGGACCGTCGGCGGGACGGGCGCCGAGCGCGACGAGGTCGACGGCCGGTGCCGGTTCGCCCATGCGGTGCTTGACCCAGACCTGCCGGGCTCCGCGGTCGTCGAACGAGGTGAACAGCGACACCGAGTACGCGTCCGACACGACCTCGTCGAAGTGCGCGGCGACGGCGTCCCACGGCAGGTCGAGGTGCACGGTCGTGGCGACCTGGAAGGTGGGCTCGATCGCGAGCTCGACCGCGGTGACGACACCGAGCGCGCCGAGCGCCACCCGGTGTGCGTCGAGGGATCCGTCCGGTGTCGACGCATCGACGAACGCCAGGTCTCCGGAAGCGCGGACGATCTCGAGACCGACCACGGCCTGCGCGAGCGACGGGTTGCGGACGCCGGAGCCGTGCGTGCCGGTGGCGACCGCGCCGGCGGTGGAGATGTGCGGCAGGGAGGCGAGGTTCGCGAGTGCCCAGCCCCGCGCCTCCAGGCCCGCGGCCACCTGGCTGTGGATCATGCCGGCGGCGACGCGCACGACCCGGCGGTCCTCGTCGACGTCGAGCACCGGCGGCAGGTCCGCCAGCGACACCTGGAGCGCGTCCGTGTCGGCGATCGTGTTGAACGAGTGCCGTGACCCGAGCGCCGTCAGGCGCGGCGTCGACGCGACGAGCTGCTGCAGCTCGTCGACCGACGTCGGGCGCGCCAGGCCGGACGCCCGGTAGGTGACGTTGCCCGCCCAGTTCGTCCGCGTCGTCGCGCTCACGGTCACGAGCCTAGAACCCCCGGTCGAGGCGGTGCCACGTCTGCTGGAGGCGCAGCTCGTCGCGGAACCCGCGCTCGGTGGTGTGCTCGTCGATGACGAGGAACTCCGTGCCGACCATGGTCGCGAAGTCCTCGACCACCTGCAGGCCGACGGCCGTCGTCATGACGGTGTGGTGGGCGGCGCCGGCGGTGAGCCAGGCCTCGGCGGCGACGGGGAACGACGGGCGCGGCTCCCAGACGGCGCGACCGACGGGCAGCTTCGGCAACGCCGCGGTCGGCGGGACGACGTCCACGACGTTCGCCGTGAGACGGAAGCCGTCGCGGGTGTCGGAGAGCGCGACCACGACGGCCTCGCCGGCGTCGGCGGTGAAGACCAGGCGCACCGGGTCGTCCTTGCCGCCGATGCCGAGCGGGTGGATCTCGAGCGTCGGCTTCGTGGTGGTGAGGGTCGGCGAGACCTCGAGCATGTGCGCGCCGAGGATCTTCTCGGCACCCGGCGTGAGGTCGTAGGTGTAGTCCTCCATGAGCGACGCGCCACCGGGGAGGCCGGCGCCGGCGACGTTCATCGCACGGACGAGGACGGCGGTCTTCCAGTCGCCCTCGGCACCGAAGCCGTACCCGTCGGCCATCAGGCGCTGCACGGCGAGGCCGGGCAGCTGCTTGAGCGTGCCGAGGTCCTCGAAGTTGGTGGTGAAGGCGGCGGACCCGTTCTGCGCGAGCAGGGTGCGGAGGCCGATCTCGATCGCGGCGCCGTCGCGGAGGGACTGGTGGCGGTCACCACCGTCACGGAGCGACGGGTCGACGTCGTAGTCCTGCTGGTAGGTCGCGACGAGCGCATCGACCGCTGCCGTGTCGGCTTCCGCCGAGGCGACCGCCTCGGCCAGCTCGTTGACGGCCCACGTGTTCACCTGCACGCCGAGCTCGATCTCCGCCTCGGTCTTGTCACCCTCGGTGACCGCGACGTACCGCATGTTGTCGCCGAACCGGGTGAGCTTGAGCTCCCGCACGGCCGCGGCACCGGCGGCGGCGCGGGTCCAGTTCGCGACCCGCTGCTGGACGCGGGGGTCCGAGACGTGCCCGACGGCGGTGGCGTGCCGGACGCCGAGGCGCGCCAGGGCGTACCCGAACTCCCGGTCACCGTGCGCCGCCTGGTTGAGGTTCATGAAGTCGAAGTCGATGTCCGCCCAGGGCAGCGTGACGTTCGCCTGGGTGTGCAGGTGCAGCAGCGGCTTCGTGAGCGCCTGCAGGCCGCCGATCCACATCTTCGCGGGGCTGAACGTGTGCATCCACGTCGTCACACCGATGACCCTGTCGTCCGCGCTGGCCTCGATGAGGGCGCGCCGGATGCCGTCGGCGTCCTTCAGCACGGGCTTCCAGACGAGCTTCACCGGCACGTGCGGCGCCAGCGTCTCGTGCACGTGCTTGCTCTGCGACTCCACCTGGCGCAGGGTCTCCTCGCCGTACAGCCCCTGGGACCCGGTGAGGAACCAGACCTCGTGGCCCGCCAACGTCTCGGCGGGGTCGACGACGTGCGTCGCTGTGTCGTGGGTCACTGGAGTGCTCCTTCGGGGGTCTGTCCGTAGACGTTCTGGTAGCGATCGAAGAGTCGGTCGATGTCTGCTTCGGCGATCGGGACGACGTCCCCGCCCTGCTTCGCGATGTGCACGGTCCGGGCGACGTCCTCGCACATCACGGCGGCCTTCACGGCGTCCTTCGCGTCGCGGCCGATCGTGAAGACGCCGTGGTTCTGCATGAGCACGGCACGGGAGCGGTGGCCGGCGAGGGTCTCGACGATGCCGTGTCCGATCGAGTCGTCGCCGATGATCGCGAACGGCCCGACCGGGATCGGTCCGCCGAACTCGTCCGCCATCGCGGTGATCACGCACGGGATCGGTTCCGCCCGTGCCGCCCACGCCGTCGCGTACGTCGAGTGGGTGTGCACGACGCCGCCGACCTCCGGCATGTTCCGGTAGACGTAGGCGTGCGCGGCGGTGTCGGAGCTCGGCCCGTGGCTGTTCTCCCAGCCGTCGGCCGGCACCCCGTCGAGCGTGCAGACGACCTGGTTCCCGGGGGTCAGGTCGTCGCTGGACACGCCGCTCGGCTTGATGACGAAGAGGTCCGTGCCCGGCACCCGCTCGGAGACGTTGCCGCCGGTCCAGATCACGAGGCCGTAGCGGACGAGTTCGCCGTGCAGGCGGGCGACGCGTTCGCGGGTGGCGGCGACGGCCTGCTGGGTGTCGGTGGTCATCGGATCGGCTCCTTCTCGGCCTGGAGGCGCGGCTCGCCTGCCGTCGTCGGCTCGGCTCCGGGGGTGGTCGCGCTGGCGCTGGCGCTGGTGTCGGTGCTTGCGGGGGTCGCTTCGGGGCGGGTCGCGGCGGCGGCGACGTCCTGGACGGGCAGGGCCCGCCGGTAGCGCTCGAGGTACGTCTGGAACCCGTCGACGTCGGCCGGCTCGGGCTCGGCCACGTGCACGGCGTCACCCCCGAACACCGTGTCGGCGAGGAAGTCCGCCAGGTGCTGGTCGGTGTGCTCGAGGTAGGCGGCGAGCACCGCGATCCCCCACGCACCGCCCTCGCCCGCGGTCTCCTCGAGCGCGACGGGCACGCGGAGGGCGGCTGCGAGCAGGCGTTGCGGCGCGCCGGGCGTCCGGAAGAGCCCGCCGTGGGCGGTCATCCGGTCGACCTGGACCTCCTCGCCGTGCAGGACGTCCATGCCGATCGCGAGGGTGGCGAAGGCACCGTGCACCTCGGAGCGCACGAGGTTGCCGAGCGTGAAGCGTGCGTCCGGGGTCCGGAGCAGCAGGGGTCGGCCGTCCTCGACGTGCGTGACCGGCTCCCCGGCGAGGTAGTTGAAGGAGAGCAGGCCGCCGGCGTCGGGGTCCGCGTGCTCGGCTTCGGCCAGCAGTGTCGCGTAGACGGTGTCCATGTCCGGTGCCGTGCTGCCGGTGCGCTCGCTCGCGGCCTCGGCGAACCGGCCGAACACGCGCGCCCAGCTCGCGATCTCGCTCGCACCGTTGTTGCAGTGCACCATCGCGACGGCGTCCCCGGAGGGCGTGGTGACGACGTCGAGCTCCTCGTGGGGAGTCGCGAGCGGGTGCTCCAGCACGACCATCGCGAAGACGCTCGTGCCGACGCTGACGTTGCCCGTGCGCGGTGCGACGGCGTTCGTCGCGACCATGCCCGTGCCGGCGTCGCCCTCGGGCGGGCAGAGGGGAACGCCGGGAAGCAGGGTGCCGGACGGGTCGAGCCACGCGGCGCCCTCGGGGGTGAGGACTCCCGCGTCGTCCCCGGCGACGAGCACCTCGGGCAGGAGCGCCCGGAGGTCCCCGACCCCGATCAGGTCCTCGGCCGTCCGGAGCATCGCGTCGTCGTAGTCGCGCGTGCCGGGGTCGCCCGGACCGCTGTCCGCCGGGGTGCTGTCGATCGGGAAGACACCGCTCGCATCGCCGACGCCGAGCACGTCCCGCCCCGTGAGCCGTCGGTGCACGTACCCGGCGAGGGTCGTGACGCTCGCGAGGTCGGCGACGTGCGGCTCGTCGTCGAGGACGGCCTGGTACAGGTGCGCGATGGACCAGCGCAGCGGGATGTTGAACCCGAGGGCGTCGCTGAGTCGTTCGGCGGCGGGGCCGGTCGAGGTGTTGCGCCAGGTGCGGAACGGCACGAGCAGCTCGCCCGCGGCGTCGAACGCGAGGTAGCCGTGCATCATCGCGCTCACGCCGGCGGCGCGGAAGGTCGTCGGGGTGACGCCGTACTGGGCCTCCACATCGGCCACGAGGGCGGCGTAGGCCGCGCGGAGTCCGGTCTCGACGGCCTCGAGCGAGTACGTCCAGCGCCCGTCGACGAACTCGTTCTCCCACTCGTGGGCGCCCGCGGCGACGGGGACGAGGTCCTCGTCCACGAGGCACGCCTTGATGCGGGTGGAGCCGAGCTCGATCCCGAGCGTGGTGCGGCCGTCCACGACCTGCTGCCTGCGGTCGTCGCCCATGCGTTCCTCCAGAACCTCGTCGTCCTCCGTGAGCGCTCACATCCTGGCACGTGAGCGCTCACTCCCGCAACGCCGCCACGCCC
This sequence comes from Curtobacterium sp. GD1, assembly GCF_020882855.1. Taxonomy (NCBI): domain Bacteria; kingdom Bacillati; phylum Actinomycetota; class Actinomycetes; order Micrococcales; family Microbacteriaceae; genus Curtobacterium; species Curtobacterium sp. GD1. The sequence continues at coordinate 43,053 of NZ_JAFEVQ010000030.1, forward strand.
GCGCCCGCCCAGGTCGCACGAACCGCCGCTCGCCGCCGCCCGCCCGCGCTCGGCGAGGTCGCACGAACTGCCGCTCGCCGCCGCCCCGAACGGCACGTCGTGCGACCTGACCGACCAGGCCACGGCGAGTCGTGCGACCTCGGCCCGCCCGCCGGCTGGCGCCCCGCGCGGGCCCTACGCGCCGACGGTGCTCTCGCGGACGACCAGGGACGGGGTCACGGTCGCGGACGCCGCAGCGCCCCCGTCGATGAGGTCGAGCAGCGCCCGACCCGCAACGCGCCCGAGCTCCTCGAGGCGCAGGTCCACCGTGGTCAGCGGCGGCCGGCTCGCGAGCGCCATCACGTCCCAGTCGTCGAACCCGGCGACCGCGACGTCGTCCGGCACGGACAGCCCGAGCTCCCGCAGCCGGTCGCACACGCCCCGCGCGATCTGGTCGCTGCCGCAGACGATCGCGTCCACGCCGAGCGCACCCGACCCGGACGCTGCCCCGGCCCCGGTCCCCGCCGACGCGAGCCC